>CAMATR010000001.1 GCA_945861175.1 Chitinophaga pinensis
AGCTTTTAGGGTGGTCAACACCAAAATAGATATACACCCAAAGGAATGATGATTAAAAAATTATTTTAATATCAAAATACACATACTATGAAAGTTGTAATACTTGCTGGTGGTTATGGAACAAGAATTTCTGAAGAAACGGATACTAGGCCTAAGCCAATGGTTGAAATTGGAGGGAAACCTATTTTGTGGCATATAATGAAAATTTATAGCCATTATGGATTTAATGAGTTTATTATATGCCTTGGCTATAAGGGCTTTTTTATTAAAGAGTATTTTGCGAATTATTTTTTACATCAATCAGATTTAACTATTGACTTAACTGACGACTCAAAGTTAGTACATAGTAATACATCAGAAAATTGGAAAATAACCTTGGTTGATACCGGATTAAATACATTAACTGGTGGGAGAATTAAAAGAGTACAAAAATATATAGGAAATGAAACATTTTTACTTACATATGGCGATGGCTTATCTAATGTAAATATTGAAGAATTAGTCAAGAATCATAACAAAAGTGGGAAAAAATGCACCGTTACTGGAATTAGACCACAAGGAAGATTTGGATTAATGCAAATAGGCGCTAATAATGATGTAGTAAATTTTGCAGAAAAGAAAGATGAAGATAATTCATTAATTAATGGCGGATATTTTGTATGTGCACCAAGTATATTTGATTTTATCAAAGATGATGATAAGACTATTTGGGAAAAAGAACCACTAGAATCACTTGCAAAAAGTGGCGAATTAAATTTACATTTTCATGCAGGTTTCTGGAGACCAATGGATTCATTAAAAGACAAGATGGATTTAAATGAATTATGGAATACCGATAAAGCTGAATGGAAAATTTGGGAATAATGAAAATGCAATTAAATACATATTTCAGCAAGCGAGTTTTTGTAACTGGTCATACTGGGTTCAAGGGCTCTTGGTTTATTAAAATTTTAAACGATTTGGGTGCTACACTTAAGGGGTATGCACTTTCACCAGAAAACGAATTAAATTTATATACAGAAATTAAAGGCGATTCATTATGTGAATCAGTCATAAGTGATTTAAGAGATAAGGCTGCCTTAAAAAAAGCAGTATTAGACTTCCAGCCAGATTATATATTCCACTTGGCTGCACAGCCATTAGTTAGACTATCTTATGAGATTCCATCAGAAACTTTTGAAATTAATGTCATTGGTACAGCAAACTTATTAGACGCTATAAAACTCTTAGATAAGAAATGCAACATTGTTTTAATTACTACGGACAAGGTTTATCATAATAACGAATGGGAATATCCATACAGAGAAAACGATAGATTGGGCGGCTATGATCCTTACAGTGCTAGTAAAGCATGTTGTGAATTAGTAATTGACTCCTATAGGAATTCGTTTTTTAATCCATCAAAATATAATCACCATCAAAAAGCGATTGCTGTTGCAAGAGCTGGTAACGTAATTGGTGGAGGTGATTGGTCAAAAGATAGACTTATACCAGACATCGCTAAATCTTTAAGTAAAGATGAAGAAATAATTATTAGAAATCCTAATTCCATAAGACCATGGCAACATGTAATTGAACCTTTGTTTGGATATCTGGAATTAGGGAGACAGCTAAATGATTATCCTTTAAAATACTCGCAGGCATATAATTTTGGCCCAAATATATATGATGCTATTTCTGTTGAAGATGTGGTAAAGAAATCAATACAGTGTTGGGGAAGAGGTGCTTATAAAATTCAAACAAATAATGATAATCAGCACGAAGCTGGGTTATTAAAACTTGATATTAGTAATACTTTGGCCAATTTAACTTGGAGGCCGATTTTTAATTCACAAATCGCAATTGAAAGAACAATAAACTGGTATAAAAATTATTACACTAGCAATAACGCAGCTGTTATAATGCAATCAGATATTGAATATTATAACAGCTTAATTAATGAGTAAAAATATTGAAATATTAAAAGGAGTTGATTTTAATAATTTGAATGATGAAAATCTAAAGAAATTATTAATAGAAAAATTTAGTAAAAACATCAATAAGCCAATTATCCCTGGTGAAAGTTATATACCCGTTTCAGGAAAAGTTTTAGACGAGGATGATATTTTATGGGGAATAGAATCAATGATGGATGCATGGTTAACGGCTGGTAGATTTTCTCTTAAATTAGAAAGAGAGTTAGCAAAATATTTTGGTAGCAGATTTTCTTTATTGGTAAACTCTGGTTCATCAGCTAATCTCCTGGCATTTTATACGTTAACATCCACTAAGCTGTTAGAGAGAGCCATTAAACCAGGAGATGAAATAATTACAGTTGCTGCTGGTTTTCCAACAACAATTAGTCCGATGATTCAATTTGGATGTATCCCTGTTTTTGTAGATGTAGATATACCAACTTATAATATAAAAGTAGAAGATATTGAAAAGGCAATATCACCTAAAACAAAAGCAATTATGATTGCACATGCTTTAGGAAATCCATTTAACCTTAGTGTTGTGATGGCAATTGCAAAAAAATATAATTTGTGGGTAGTTGAAGATAACTGTGATTCACTCGGAGCAACTTATGAAGGTAAAAAAACCGGAACTTTTGGTGATTTAGCAACTTTATCTTTTTATCCTGCTCATCATATTACAATGGGAGAAGGGGGTGCGGTAATGATTAATAATGCATCCTTAAAGAAAATTTCTGAAAGCTTCAGAGACTGGGGAAGAGACTGTTGGTGTGCACCGGGAAAGGAAAATACATGTGGTGAAAGATTTTCTTATAAATTGGGTGATTTGCCTGAAGGCTATGACCATAAATATATTTATTCACATATTGGCTTTAATTTAAAAGTAACTGATATGCAAGCAGCAGTTGGTTTAAGCCAGTTAACTAAAGCAGATTATTTTGTTGCAAGAAGAAAAGAAAATCATAAAATCCTTTCAGAAATGTTCAAAGAATTCGAAGAACATTTTATTCTTCCAAAAGCAACTGTAAATTCAGATCCAAGTTGGTTTGGATTTATGTTAACAATTAGAGAAGGAAGTACAATTGAACGTAATAAATTTGTTGAGTATTTAGAACAAAATAAAATTGGAACCAGATTATTCTTCGGAGGTAACTTATTAAGACAACCAGCCTACTCAACTATAAATTATCGTAAAGTTGATGATTTAAAAAATACAGACACTATTATGAATAATACATTTTGGTTGGGGGTTTGGCCGGGATTAAAAACTGAACATTTTAAATATATTACTAGCATAGTTAGAAAATATATAAACGAGATTAAATGAAAAGACTACTAGTAGAAGATTTAGAACACATACTGAAACATACCCAAAGCCTTTGGGATGAGGTAAGAGGTAAAAGAATTTTTATAACCGGGGGAACCGGTTTTTTTGGCAAATGGCTGTTGGAAAGTTTTATTTATATTAATGAAGTTCTCAAACTAGAATCTTCTATTACCGTTCTCTCAAGAAACCCGGAGAAATTTCTTGCCGAATTTCCTTTTTATGCAGAATACAAAAATGTTTCATTCTTAAAAGGAAATGTGATTGATTTTGAATTCCCAAAAGAACAATATCATTTTATTATCCATGCAGCAACAGAAGTTGATGTAAAATTAAATACAGAAGAACCGCTGTTGATGCTTGATACAATAACGAAGGGAACACGAAGAGTATTGGATTTTGCAAAAGAACAGCAGGTGGAATCGTTTCTATTAACAAGTTCTGGTGCAGTATATGGTAAGCAGCCCTATAACGTTACTCACATAAAAGAAACAGATAGTTTTTTTATAGATATTAATAATCCTCATTCGGCCTACGCAGAAGGTAAGAGATTAGCAGAGCTTTATTGTTCTATCTACAATAAGCAATTTGGTATTCCGGTAAAAATAGCCAGATGCTTTGCTTTTGTTGGACCATATTTACCTCTAGATTCTCATTTTGCAGTAGGCAATTTTATTAAAGACGTTTTGAATGGCGGTCCGTTGATTATTAAAGGTGATGGTAATTCGTATAGGTCATATTTATATACATCTGATTTAATGGTATGGTTGTGGACAATATTATTTAAGGGGGTTCAAAATCGACCATATAATGTTGGATCTTCGTCGGACATGAAAATCAGCGAAATTGCCTCAAGAGTGGCCAGTCTGTCGGGAGAAAGACTTGAAATTAAATTATCGAACGAGAACAAATATTTACTTGAAACGAATCGGTATATTCCTTCCGTAGATCGTGCCCAAAAAGAACTTGGACTGGTTCAATCGGTTGATCTGAATGACGCAATCTCTCGAACGCTACTGTGGAATAAAAGTATTAGACAGAATTCTACGGAATCGCGAAAATTAATCTAAATCCAGGAACACCATGGAATCGATGATAAAATTCTCAGATTATCTCGCACGCTTCTTGAGCGATAAAGGTATTAAAATTGTTTTTGAGCTTTCGGTCGGGATGATAACGCATATTCTGGATTCAATTTCCACCAAAACAAATATTCAAATAATATCTGTCCATCATGAACAAGCTGCCGCTTTTGCTGCTGATGCAACAGGCAGAGTTAGTGGTAGACCGGGAGTTGCGTTGGCGACAAGCGGACCAGGTGCAACAAATTTACTTACTGGTATTGGTAGTTGCTATTTTGATTCTGTTCCCGCTTTATTTATTACCGGTCAGGTGAACACTCATGAAATAAAAGGTGAAAAAAATATTCGACAGTTGGGATTTCAAGAAACAGTTTAAAATAACACGGGATGAATTAATTGTTAAACTGAAAGAAGATATGATAGATACGCGTCCTGCTTTTCCTCAGATCAGCCAATATCCGATGTGGCCTACCGCAATAAGTCCGATAGCAAAACATATTGGGGACAACGCGATAAATCTTCCGAGTGGACATAATCTCCAGGAAGAACAAATCGAATACATTTGTAACTCTATTAAAACCCATCTTGGTGTATGATGAACGAAACAGATCTTAAGCTGTTCGCACGAAATGTGAGAAAAGAAACTTTGGAGATAGTTTACAAGGCTAAGGCTTCACATATTGGTGGTGCTTTTTCTATGGTTGATCTCTTAACCATTTTATATAACGGTATTTTAAATATCAATCCTCATGATCCACATTGGAAAGATCGGGATCGCTTTCTTTTAAGTAAAGGGCATGCCTGCTCTAGTCTATATACCACACTCGCATTAACGGGTTATTTTCCGGTGAAAGATTTACAAAGTTATGGAACAGATGGCAGTATTTATTTGTCTCATGCTAGTCATAAAGTTCCAGGTGTTGAGTTGTCTACTGGAAGTTTGGGTCATGCACTACCTGTCGGTTGCGGATTAGCACTAGCTGCAAAAAGGAAACAAGAAAACTGGAGAGTCTTTATTCTCGTCAGTGATGGAGAACTTGATGAGGGGTCAAACTGGGAAGCGATACTTTTTGCGCCACAACATAGGTTGGATAACCTTGTATTGATAGTTGATTATAATAAAATCCAAAGTATGGGTAATGTGAAGGATGTTATAGATCTTCATCCGCTTCGAGAAAAATTTCTCGCTTTTAATTGGAATGTGATTGAATCAGATGGACATGATTTTAATCAATTGCAAAAAGCCTTTTCAGGATTGCCAATTGGTGGTTTAAAACCAACTGTAATTATCGCGCATACTATTAAAGGTAAGGGTGTTCAATTTATGGAGAATAAGTTGCTTTGGCATTACAAATCACCTTCAGAAAAGGAATATAAAGAAGCTCTAAATCTGCTGGAGAATCTTGAATGAGAACAGCATTTATAACAAAATTAGCTGAGCTTGCCCGAAAAGATGATTCGATTTTTTTGATTGTTGGTGATTTGGGTTTTTCAGTGGTTGAACCGTTTGCAAATGAATTCCCAGCCAGATTTTTAAATGCTGGCATAGCAGAACAAAACATGACAGGTATTGCAGCAGGTTTAGCTAAAGAAGGGTTCAATGTGTTTACCTATTCAATTGGTAACTTTCCAACTTTAAGGGCAATGGAACAAATCAGATATGATGTTTGCTATCACAACTTAAATGTGAACATAGTCTCGGTCGGCGCCGGATTCGCCTATGGTTCATTGGGTGCTTCACATCATGCAACTGAAGATATTGGCATGATGCGGACATTACCAAATATGAGAGTTTTTTCTCCTGGAGATCCCTTAGAAGCTCAATTAGTAACTGAGTATGTTGCTAACCATCCCGGCCCAAGTTACCTGCGAATTGGGAAAGCAGGCGAAAGTCTAGTACATAAACCCAATCAGGATATTTCAATTCAAAAAATAATTCCTGTAATTATTAAAACGAATTCAGATACCGCTGTAATCGCTACGGGAAGTATTCTAAACTACGCTTATGAATATTTAAAAGAAAACCAGGAAAAACCATACGATTTATATAGTTGCCCAACTATAAAGCCCATAGATAAAGACTCTCTTGTTAAATTGGCAGAAAAATACAGTCAATTAATTACGTTGGAAGAACATCAAAAAAGTGCTGGGTTTGGATCGATGATACTCGAGAGTTTTCATGATTTAATGGAAAAATACCCTGATTTTGTCCTTCCGAAAATAAAAAGAATTGCAATTCCGGATGCATTCATTAATGTTTCCGGGTCACAAACCTTTCTACGACAACAAATGGGATTGATATTTTGATTTCAAGATGTTGTGCAGGTTTATTCTCACGATTATTAATCCGATAATTATTCAGCTATGCCAAAAAAGGTTCAAATATTTATTCTTACAAAAGATCGTCTGCCTTTATTGAAAAGGTCGCTTAATTCTGTGTTAGCGCAAACATATAATGAAATACAGGTAATTATTTCTGATAATTCAACAGGTGACCAGACTGAAAATGAGTTGGGTAATCGACACGATCGAGAATTTAAATATATACGCAGACAACCAAGTTTACCGGTTATTGATCACCATAATATTATTCTTAGCGAAATCACTTCACCATATTTTATGATGTTCCATGATGATGATGTGATGCATCCGGAAATGGTACGTACGCTGCTTCAAGAACTCGAAGCAAACAAAGAATTAATTGCTATTGCTTCTAATGCTTGGATTTATAATAACGGGAAACGGTCAGGATTATTCTTTCGCACGGATAAACAGGACATCACTATTTCCAACCGTGAAGAGATGGCTGAAAAATATTTGTGTGACAAAGACTTTGCGCCATTTCCTTCCTATTTGTATAGGAAGATCGTTGCAGAAAAGCAACGGATGTTTTTTTCCAGAGGAAGAGAATATTCTGATGCTTCATTCATTATTGACTTGATTTATCTTGGGAAGGTTTATTTTAAATCGAATCCACTCATGGATTACAATATTATTGCGAATCAAGGAAATCTAACATTTAATAACTTTTGTGGTAGAATTGAATTGTCACAATACATTTCTTCAACTACAAGATTTCATAGACGACATCCATATGTAAGAATGTATCGATTATCAAATCTTTATTACGAGTTTAGAATTCGATTCATGCTGAATTCTGAAACTATCTTTTCTAAGAGAGATTTAAGAGTGGGATTACTTTTGTTGAGGTACTCACCAGTTCGTTTATTTCCAAGCTTAATATCTTCTATAGTTAGATACTTAGTTACTCGATATTTATCGGGAAAACGTAGCGATAAATTCGATAAGAAGAAATATTAGCAAGAGATGCCATTTTTCTTATTTAAAATCATAATTAATTGATCAATTGGCTGAGTTTATATTATTACAGAGGACTAAATGGAAAAAAAAGACAAGATTTTTATAGCCGGGCATAATGGAATGTTGGGTTCAGGGTTATTTCGATATTTGAGAAAGAACGATTATTCGAATCTGTTAACGGCAGACAGGAAATCATTGGATTTACGAAACCAAAATGATGTTGATCATTACTTCCAAATTAATAAACCGAATTATGTTTTTTTAGCCGCGGCAAAAGTTGGAGGAATACAGGCTAATATTAATTCTCCGGCTGAATTTCTGTATGATAACCTGGCTATCCAAAATAATCTTATACATTTTTCATATAAGCATGGGGTAAGTAAACTAATATTTTACGGAAGTTCCTGTATATATCCAAAGGAATGCCCACAACCAATGAAAGAAGAATATATTTTAGATGGAAAGCTAGAGCCAACGAATGAGGGATATGCAATTGCCAAATTAGCTGGTTACAAATTAGGAGAGTTTTATAATCGTCAATATGGATTAGAATGTTTAAATCTTATGCCATGTAATTTATATGGCACTAACGATCATTATGATCCAATAAATTCACATGTGCTAACCGCATTGACAAAAAAATTTGTTGATGCTGTTGACGAAGGAAAGAAAGAAGTAATTTTGTGGGGTTCAGGTATCGCCAAAAGAGAATTTATGCATGTTGACGATTTAGTTGAAGCCACTTTCTTTTTGATGGATAAATGGAAAACCTCAGAAATTATTAATGTTGGTGTGGGTATCGATATTACAGTGAAAGACCTTGCTGAATTGATTGCATTGAAGGTCGGATATGGTGGAAATATTGGATGGGACACGTCAAAACCTGATGGAATGCTCAAAAAATGTCTCGATATTTCAAAACTTAATAATCTTGGTTATAAACACAAAATTTCCTTTGAATCTGGGGTCGAAAGAACAATTATTGAATATAGAGATTTGAAAAAGAAAGGACATATTTTGTGATACCGTTAATGAAAAACGCTTTTTTGAATGAATATGAAACAAGAAAGTCACTTGCTGAATTTGTACTACGAGCGCCAAGATTGAGTATGGATTCAAAGTGTGTTGAATTTGAAATTGAATTTTCAAAATATCAGCATAGAAACCATTCAGTATTGTATAATAGTGGGGCAAGCGCTAATCTTGCAATACTGCAAGCATTGAAAAACATGGGTAAAATTAAAGAGGGTGATGCGATCGGTTTTTCAGCTGTTACATGGTCCACAAATACAATGCCAATAATTCAACTTGGTTTTAATGCTGTCCCTATAGACTGCGATCCTACGACTTTAAATATTATGTCTCACAATCTTCTAGATTCATTGAAAATTGAAAAACTGAGCGTACTTTTTATTACTAATGCTCTGGGATTTACAGGAGATTTGGATACCATTAAAAAAATATGTGATGAAAATAAGATAATTTTGCTCGAAGATAATTGTGAGGCATTAGGAACTGAGTTGCCACAAGGGAGAGCGGGGAATTTTGGTTTGGCTTCAAGTTTTTCTTTTTTTGTTGCACACCATATGTCAACAATAGAGGGGGGAATGGTTTGCACTGATAATGAAGATTTATTAGAAATGCTCAAAATTGTTCGAGCAAATGGTTGGGACAGAAATTTAAGTGCTGTACAACAAAGAAAATGGCGTTTAAAGTATGGTATAAAATCTGAATTTGATGCAAAATATACTTTTTATGATCTAGCATTTAATTTAAGACCTACTGAAATAACGGGCTTCTTAGGGTTAGAACAACTTAAATATTTACATGAAAATGTAAGTGTGAGATATAATAATTATTTAAGATTTGAAAAAATAATAAAAGACAATCCTGATTTAATTTTACTAGATAGATCTCACATTTCATTATTGTCAAGTTTTTGTTTACCCGTTCTTTGTAAATCACCAATACTTAAGCAAAAATATTTAGACCAATTTTCGGGGGCTGGTATTGAAATTAGACCAATGATTGCTGGGAATATGCAAAGGCAACCATTTTTTTCAAAATATGTAAAAAAAATTTATGAATTACATGGATCTGATTTTATTCATGAATGTGGTTTTTATTCAGGGAACTATCCCGAATTGTCTGAAGCAGATATTGAAATAATTTCAAGTTGTTTACAAAAATATTAATGAACCATCAGATGCAGTCGATAACGGAACTATTTGTTCTTGCAAAAAATTTACTACACGGTATTTCTTCAGCATGCTATGAAACAAAATTGTTACTGTATAAGTAGATTAATTTTAACATTGAAAAATATGAACATCATAAAATAAAACGTATGAAAAAAATATTGTTAGTTGCGGGCTCGCTAAATACAATCAGTTCATATGAATATCATAACTTCCTTTTGCCTTTAGAAAAAATGGGATATAAGGTTGATGCATTTGATTATATTGCTTCTATAGAACGGATGGGGCGGGACGCTATGAATAAACAATTTCTTACCATGGTTAAGCAAGAACAGCCAGAGCTGGTATTTGTTGTTCCACAAACCGATCAGTTCATTCCGGAAGTTATAGACGAGATAAATCAGCATGCAATAACCCTTGGTTACTTTTTTGACGATATGTGGCGGGTTGAATATTCTCGTTTTTGGGCGCGGCACTTTAATTTTGTTACAACATCAGATGTTAATGGAATGAGAAAGTTCAAGGAAGCCGGATTTACAAACGTAATTTACTCGCCATTTGCCTGCAATACAGATATTTATTGCAATAAAAATCTGCCTAAACTGTATGATGTGACATTTGTTGGTGGATACAACCCGCATCGTGAGTGGTATCTCAATTATTTAAAGAAGAAAGGTATTGATGTACAAATCTGGGGCACAGGGTGGCCATCGAATATGCTCAGTTCAGAAGGCATGATTAATGTTTTCAATCAAAGTCGTATCAACCTGAATTTATCAAACAATGTTTGTTATGATATACGATATTTGCTCACTCCTTTTCGTTCTTTTGTAAAAACGCGCTCTCCTTACCGTTCATTGGTAAACGCACTCCACGTTTGGAAACATGCTTTTCATGCAACTCGTCAATCCGATATGAAAACGGTTGAACAAGTAAAGGGTAGGCATTTTGAAATAAATGCTTGTGGCGGATTCCAACTTTCTTACTATGTTGAAGGACTTGAAAGAATGTACGAAATCGGTGAAGAAATTGCATTATTTGTTTCTCCTGAAGATTTGTTTCAAAAGATAAAGTATTATCTAGGACATGAAGATGAACGAGAATCGATAGCAGTTCGTGGTTATATATGTACACAGCAAGAACATACAATGGAAAAAAGATTCCAGCACATTTTCGGACAAATAGGACAATCGGAAATTTATAAATGAAAACAATACTGATTCACAGCCTTTCAGGTAATAACGATCAATTATTTGATCCGAATGAACGTGACGGATATAACGACCCAGTCATATATTTACGCGAAAGATTATACAAGAAAGGATATTTACTCAAAACTTCTGATCACAATTCGCTTGATGACTGTGAATGGGTGCTTTTTTACGAAGGCACTAGTGTAAATCCTTACAATGGCTGGCGCGGGATAGCAAGTAGACTTAAATCTATCGTTCAGGGAAAGCCTCTGCTCAGAAATTTATATCAGGAATGTCTCGATGCGGGAATGGAAAATAGAATGGCATTGTTCCTGTGGGAACCACCTTCTGTTCTTTCAGTGAATTGGAATCCGAATTTGCACAAATTATTTCCGTTGATCTTTACATGGCATGATAGCTATATTGATGGGGAAAAATTTATAAAAATATACTGGCCTCAAACAAGGCTGTTTCCGGCTGTTCCAATTATTGATTTCAAAGACAAGAAACTGTTAGTAAACATATCTATGAACAAGTCTTCATCCCATCCACGGGAGTTATATTCAGCGAGACGGGACTCTATAAAGTATTTTGAACAAAACCAGACACAGAATTTTGATCTATACGGTGTTGGGTGGAACCAACCAACTAAATTTCTGGAAAAATTGTTTCCTTTCACACGTCAAATTTATTCATCTTATCGCGGGACTGTGAAAAATAAATGGGATGTCTTGCCGCAATATAGATTTAGCCTGTGCTACGAGAATATCTATGATGAACCGGGATGGGTGACGGAAAAAATATTTGATAGCATGCGCGCAAACTGTGTGCCTATTTATTGGGGTGCCCCAAATATTACCGATTATGTAGACAAAGGCACTTTTATTGATCGGCGTAATTTTAGAAGTAATAAAGAACTTGAAAGTTATCTTATTGGAATGAGCGAGCAAAAATACAATGATATCCAGGAAGCTATCCAAGAATATTTGGCAAGCGATCGTTTCGCAAAATTCCTTCCCCCTAATTATGCAGACACAATTATAAGCACCTTGAAACTATAAAGTTGGCTAAGTATAGTAATATTACGACAAAATCTTTGATACAATCAAGGAGTTTCGTTTTTCTTCGCTCAATGATCTTATTAGAATCCAAGTTATGAATCGACTTAACCGATCCACCGTTAATATGCTTGCGAGCTTATTTGGCTACGCTGTACCAATGCTTATTAGTTTGGTTACCACCCCCATAGTATTAAACGCATTAGGGGTAACAGCATACGGGCTAATAAGTTTAGTTAGCGTCATTATAGGTTATTTAACCGTTATGGATATGGGTCTCGATCTTCCCATTACAAAATATCTGGCTGAAGATCAGGCTAAGGTTGATACAGGTGCCGCTAATCGAATGCTAAATAACGCCCTTCAATTATACTTTGTAATTGGTGTTGTTGGTATGTTGGTAATCATTTTTACTTCAAAAATGTTTGCCTATCGGGTATTTAAAGTACCCGATGATATGTTGAGTGAAGCAGTTACGGTATTCCAGTTAGCAGGGATTGGTTTTTTAGGCAGTGTCGCTATGTCTTGGGGGCGTGCTGTTTCCATGGGTGTGCAAAGATTTGAGATAACCCATGGCGTATCGGTCATAACCAATTTAGCAGGTATTTGCCTTGGATTATTTATGATATATGCAGGATTTGGAGTGGTTGGTTTTGTTCTTATGCGTGTGTTATCGTCAGTATTTGCAGGGATGGGATATTGGATGTTCGCCCGTAGGGTGTTGCCTTTTTTTCGTTTTCAGCTGGGCTTTGATCGGCAAACATTACTGCGCATACGTGGCTATATAGGCTATGGTGCGATAAATCGCCTTATTAGTGGATTGGTAAGTGGGTTAGATAAGACCTTAATCGGCGTCTGGTTGGGTGTGGCAGCGGCAGGAATCTATTCCATGCCATTCGTGCTCGTGAGTTCACTTGGATACATGATTTCTTACATGCTGGGCTTTCTTCTCCCTATGGCAAGTGAGTTACATAGCATAGGGCAATTAGATAAGCTTAGAGATATATATACCCGCTCAACAAGATTCATTACTGCTCTTGCAAGTATGATATTTATACCTGTTTTAATTTTTGGTGACCTGTTTATAACATTGTGGGTTGGGACAGATATAGGTGATAAAACAAGATATGTCCTTGTACTGCTTGCCTTATCAGGATATTTAGGAACTTTATTTGTTTCACTTCCAAATAATATTGCCGTTGGAACGGGACGAATAAAGCAATTCACAATATATGCCACGATTAGAGCAATAGTTTTGGGAATAGGTTGCTTTTTACTAATTAAACCAATGGGTCTTGAAGGGGCTGGCATCGCGCTTTTATTATCCAATATCGTGGATTTATTTTTTCTCATTGTTGTTTTGAAATACTATTTACACATTTCGCCATTTCATCTGTTTCGATCAGCGTATTTAGCTCCACTGGCAATTGGATTTACGCTGGCTATTTGCACATTATTTCTACGTCCGATTGCACACACATGGATAGGTTTAATAGCATCAATTGGCTTATTTGAGGTACTTTATATTTTGATAAGTTACAGGGTTGGAGTATTTGGTGAAACAGAAAAGCGTGTTATATTAGACTTCGTAAAAAAACTTAAACGTGATTTATGACCAAAGAATATTTACAAATATTTAGCACTTGAGTCAAATGAAATATTTGTTTTGGGCTGGAATAGTTAGCTGCTTCATTGGTGAAGCCTTTAGAATAAGAGTCTTCGATTTAGTGGAGTTATTTCCACTCCGTGTGATTGTGGTTCTGGCATTGCCAATAATATTACTAAATCCAGTTAAAAGAAAGCAAGGAATTTGGCGCTTCGCCTCACGACTGCTAATTCTCATGCTAATTTATGGAATTGCGTCACTCATTTGGTCACCTGATCCAAGTTTGGGATTAAGATTCGTTAATATGATATTTATGGGGTTGATGATCTTTCTATTAGTTTCGCGCTATGCCATCGATATGTCAGTCCTTAAGAAAATTATGATTGTCTGGTCTATTATAAGTATATTATCAAGCCTATTAGGTTTTTATGAAATGTTGAATGGACAATACCTTTTCACACACGTTACAGACTATGGAGCAACGAATATAGAATTGAGTCGGATAGTCTATATCGGTTGGCTCACCCCACGTGTTTTCTTTCCAGGCCCGAATGAGTTTGCTTTTTTTAACGCAATTTCTGCTCTTATGCTGATTGGTTGGGCGTTTGAGACACGGAGGGCATATCGGATACTTGCACTCATAGCGACTCTGCTAGCGATTATATTGATTATAAATTCCTTTTCACGTGCAGCGATTTTTGGATTCCTTATAGGGCTGGTGTTTTTTGTTTATATCCTTACTACTAAAACGAAAAGATTTTATCGAATTGCAGCAATTTTACTTATAGTAAGTATCAGCATCTTTGCGCTTTACAAGGGCGAAGAACTTCTTAATAATAGTTTAGCGATCTCTGCACTGACAGCAAAAATAGAGAATGAAGAAAATACGATAAGGAGTGCCTACTACACTGCTGCTTTTTTTCAGGGAACTATAGGCTCATATGGTTTCGGGCGGGGGCTCGGTGCCTCAACTGAAATAATTCTAGGCGGTTCTTATCATCATTATTTACTGGAAATTATCGCGGAACTTGGTCTTTGGATCTTCCTTGGATACTTAATTCTAATCGCAAAGGTTTGTATTCAACTTTGGCGTGCTATCCAACAACGTCGAAACACTTTCTGGAGTGGCGGACTATTGGCATCCTGCATTGCTTTTCCTGTTTTATGTGCAGGGCCCGCTAGTCTTGTATATATATACCTTTATTGGTTATGGTTGGCATTTGTAGTTGCTTTTACAGAGTACGATTCGATCGTGATGCGCCTAAATCAATCAAAGTTGGGCCATCACCTCAATTCAGATAAATCGTCCTAACAAGGAGTTACACCGGACCGAATTTCCGCTTCGTTTTAAATTTGTAAGATTAAGCCAATAAAACCAAAACGGGAATACAAAGAGATTAAATTCAATTAATAATTGCACCCCATGAATATCTTGCATATCAGTAATACCGATCTCACTGGTGGCCGTTTTAACGGGTATTATATGAATCAATCGCGCGACAAATCCTTTAATGTGGAAATGGTGGTTTGGAATAAGGAAAGTCATAGCTCAAATGTACATCGATCGCCACCTGACAATCCAGCATTGCGTTTTTTTGCTTTGAATATTGCGAGAATAGGTGCTAGATTAGGTTTTGACGGGCTTACAGGTTTTAGTGGTTGGATTTTGCCATCTCGAGATTATTTTAAACGGGCAGATGTTATTCACCTACATCAGATTCACAATCACCCCAATTTTAGTATTTTGTCATTGCCAATGCTAATGCGTAAAAAACCCCTTGTTTGGACTATTCATGATCCTTGGGCAATGACCGGGGGGTGTGAGCATTCATTCGAATGTGATCACTGGCTGACCGGATGCAAAACTCGTTGTCCCCATCCAAGACTCAAATCGCTTTTCCGAAATTACACACCATATCTGCACTGGAAAATAAAAAAATTGGTTTATCAACATGCAAATTTGACGCTAATTGTTGCCTCTAAATGGATGAAAGATCGAATTGAGCGGAGCCCTTTGTTGCGTCATTTACCCTGTCATCAAATTCCTTTTGGCATTGATCTGGAAGTCTTTAAGCCGCGCTCCAAAATAGAGTGTCGCAAGAAATTGGGCATAACTTTGGGACACAAAGTTATTGCATTCCGAGATACTGATATTGGAAAGAATTCTAAAATGTCGAGTTATAAGGGCATTAGTTATTTGATGGAGGCACTAAAGATATATGATCCAAAAGAATCGACAACTTTACTTATATTTGAAAACGGTAAAGGTTTTAGAATTTTATCATCTAAGTATCGTGTTTTAACACCGGGCTGGATTGATGGTGAGGATCTTGTAGTTGCTTTATCTGCAGCAGATATTTTTCTAATGCCTTCAATTCAAGAATCATTTGGGCTTATGGCCGTCGAGGCAATGGCCTGTGGCACACCCGTAATTGTATTCGATGGGACCTCATTACCAGACGTGATTAAAGCCCCACTGGGGGGACTAGCAGTACCTGCAAAGGACAGCATAGCTCTAGCGGAAGCCATCAAGAAATTAATGGAAAATGATGAATTGCGGACTAGATTAGGCAAGCAAGCACGTCAAATTACTGAACGTGAGTATTCATTTCCTCTATATGTCCAGCGACATTTAAGCTTATATGATGAAGTGATAGAACGGCATCACAGATTATAAATATTAAGATTGTTAAATAATCATTAGCGTTTCGTAATAAGTCAAACAGTTTAAATGAACGTATTTTTAAAACTACAAAACTGTATTGTTAAAAAAGAATATATTGTTATATTTACAAATAAAATTCTGCTTATAATAAATAGGACTTCATGTGGTCTGTAAGACCCAACTTGAAGTCCAGGTTGAACTACATCCCGAATCGCAGTATATGCACTTATCGAAGGTCTTTCGTTTTATGAGGATTTAGATGACTCAGGGCGGGACTCGGTTATCAAAGATAGTCAAATTCCCTTTGACATTCCCAAATAGTTGAAGTTTTATCGAATCTAATTAAATATATAAACATGAAGAAAAATATTTTAAGAGGCTTAAAAGGGCTGCATCTGCTCTTCACCGATCCGTATGGCTTTTGGCAACATCTCAAGCCATATGTATATTGCCTGCAAAGTCAGGGATGAGAAAAATTAACGGAATTAACTTCAATATTGAGCTTGAGTTGGATTGGTGTATGCGTCACATGTATACTGGATCCTACCAATATGAGATTACAAACCTTTTGAAAAAATTCCTTAGAAAAGGAGATACGTTTATCGACGTTGGGGCAAATGTTGGCTATTTCTCTGCAGTTGCTTTAGGATTGGTTGGAAAAACCGGAGAAGTGCACTCGTTTGAACCAGTGCCTAAATACTATAAAAGATTGAAAACTGTTCATGAGAACAATCTAGATTTTAACATTAATGTAAACGAAGTAGCATGTGGCGAGGAAGAAGGAATCACAAAAATTTCTGTAGCAAATGGGAACAACATAGGGTGGAATACAATGGTTCCCAATTTTATGCACAAAGATTCGATTGAAGAAGAAATCGAAATATCGGTTATTACACTTGATAGTTATCTCACTCAGAAAAACATAAAGAATGTGAGACTAGTGAAAATGGATACTGAGGGTTATGAGTTTCCTGTAATGAAGGGTTTCCAACAATATCTACGAGGTCTCAATGAGTTGCCGATTTTAGTGATTGAGGTTGTTCCAGAAGCTTACGATAAATTAAAGTTAACGCTTGCTGATTTTGCCGATTTAATGGTGAACCTGGGATATGTCGCATATGATTTTAAACTTGCTAACTTAATTGAAGTAGCACAACTTGTAGCTCCGACTACTGATGTAGTTTTTTTACCCAAAAACCTTTGCCCGAAGAATCGCTAGAACCTGATGATCATACCTAAGTTAGCCTCTAAACTAAAACATTCTCTGCTAATAATGAACAGAGAAAAGAGCTAATATGTAAGACATTGCATTGAGGCGACATTTTTTGATTTGTAAATATTTATACAATTTATTAATATAGAGAAGTATTTCGTTTTGGTTCAAAAAATTATTCGATGCGAAGCACTTTAAATGTCTTCTGTGAATTATTTTGGAGAGCACTGCTTAAAGCTTCAGATGATCCGCTACGACCTGAGGTGGTAACTCCACAAATGCAAAAGGAATAGTCTGAAAAAGTTATGAAAATATTGATTTTGGGTTATCTTAGGTGGCCGGACATACAATTACTGGTTCTTTATAAAAGTGAGTGGGTAGTGCTTGCGAAGATTTATCTTTGCAAAGTCTAAAATAGTAAAAATGGGTCGATAGAAGATACGAATTCGAAATTTTCAAAAAGTTGGACGATATACTAAAAATATCGAGTTGTGCTTTTTTAGAACTGCCGGTAAAATAACACACTCCCCTGAGCATCTTTTATTCTGGACAAGTCTTGTTTATTATATTTTTTTACTAATTTCAAATAACCTATGAATTCGACAACAACAACAAACTATTCTTGGTTCATTTGGAGTTTATTAGTTTATATTTTATTGCCAACAATAATATTTTATTTTGTTGGCAAATTGGTTCCTATAAATAGAGCAATTATTTCATTAGATTACATATTGTTAATGTGTTTTGCGAATATTATCAGCTATCGATTGTGTAGTTTTATATTTCTTTTTTTATTGTGCCTTGATATACTTGTTTCAGTTTCAGCTGCGTATTATTTTAATATTTATGATTTTATTTATTCAGTAAAATATTTGTCCCTACTTAAAATAGATTTAATACTAATACTATTATTAATATTGGTATTAGTATTACTCGGTGTATTTATTATACATTTATTTAAAAATTACAAACGTAATGTGCCGACGTGGTTTTCTATTTCTCTTCTTCTCATTATTTCGTTTTGTGACATTGTCAATGGTTCTTCTCAAGCAATATTTATTACTTTGGGCATAAATTATAGCAATGGAAAAATGGGTAAAATAGTTGATGAAAAAACGGGTAAAATAGTTGATGAAAATATTGCTTCATCAGCTTTATCAAAATTATCAATTGATGTGATGCCTTATTATAAACGAAAAAATAATGAATATATAGGATCAAAAGTTAAGAATTTATTTTTCAATGATATCTCACACAATTTTCAATTTATTAAACATCATCAAAATATAATTTTAGTCATAATGGAATCATTTGGTTTGAATATTGATTCAAATAATTATTCTAAAATATTATATCCAATTTTAGAATTAAAACCAGTTTACAATGTTTCGATCAACAAAGAAAGATTCTATGGAGGAACAGTCGGGGCAGAGACAAAAGAACTTCTTGGGATTACAGGTGTTCCATACTATTATTTGAAGAACAACTCATTTATGGATTCTTTGATTAGCGTCCCTAAAATACTTAAAACTAAAGGATATGTTACATTTGCGTTTCACGGTTTTTCAGGTCTTGTGTTTGAAAGAAAATTATGGTGGAAAAACATTGGATTTGATTCGTCTTATTATTTTGAGGATTTGAGAAAACCTGAATCTATAATTGTCGGAAAGGCATTTCCGGGTATTTCAGACAGAATGATTATCAAATCTATTAAAGATAAAATTGAAGTTAATGGTTATCCAAATCCTTATTTTATTTACTTATTGACTTTAAATTCACATTTACCATTATCAAAAAATTTAACAAAAGTATATCAAATTTCTAACTTTGAGGATATAAGTGCCCCTCAGATTATTGATTCCATTAATTATAATATATTGCAAGATTTAGCTGACCTAATAAAAGTCACAAAAAATACTACTGTTTTTATTGTTGGTGACCATGCACCTCCTTTCGGGAATAACTTCAAGGGTTATTACGATAATAAATACATTCCGGTTATAAAGGTTGAACCAAAAAAATGAAAAAAATAGTAGGCGTATTTTCTATTATGGTGTTTTTATCAATAATGCTTGGGAATTAATATTGTCCCGATTAAAAGTGGAATGAACTCAACAGGTTATCAATAAGAGATATTATAAAAAAAACTTGACTAGCATGTTTAATAATTTTGAAAAATGTATTTTTAGAACCAACCTAAAATTGTTTTATGAGGGTGCTACGTGAATATATTACATATAAATAACACCGATCTTATTGGTGGGCGTTTTAACGGTTTCTCTATGCAACAATCAACCGATAAATTTAATAATGTGGAAATGGCGGTGTGGAAGAAAATCTCCAATAGTTCTTTTGTGCATCGTATTCCTCCTGATAATTCCTTATTACGTTTTTTGGAATTGAATACTATGAGGATTTTTGGCAGGATAGGATTTGATAGTCTCACTGGAACTGGTGGCTTGGTTTTGCCTACCTGCGATTATTTTAAACGGGCAGATGTTCTTCATTTGCACCTTATTCACAATTTCGCTAACTTAAGCATTTTATCATTGCCTAAGCTTAGCCGCCTAAAGCCTGTGGTTTGGACGATTCATGATCCATGGGCGATGACGGGAGGGTGCGAGCATTCTTTTGACTGTGATCGCTGGCTTACCGGATGTGAACCTCGGTGTCCATATCCAAGGCATTGGTCAATATTTCAGCATTACATGCCGTACCTGAATTGGAGAATAAAAAAAAAGGTTTATGAGCGCTCAGATTTGACGTTGGTTGTTGCTTCTAAATGGATGCGGGATCGAGTTGAAAGAAGTCCGTTATTACGTCATCTTCCGTGTTATCAAATTCCATTCGGTATTGACTTGAATGTTTTTAAGCCAAAATCTAAAACAGACTGCCGAAAAAAACTGGGTATTGCATTAGATCACAAAGTTATCGCATTCAGAGATGTAGGGTTGAAATCGGTGGATCGATTAAAGGGTACGAGTTGGTTGATGGAGGCCTTGAAGATTTACGAACCACAAGTACCGACCACCTTGCTAATATTTGAAGACGGTAAAGGTTTTAAGATTTTGTCGCCAAAGTATACGGTTCTTACAACGGGCTGGATCAATGGCGATGATCTTGCAGTTGCGTTATCTGCTGCAGATATATTTCTGATGCCATCAATTCAAGAAGCTTTTGGTCTTATGGCTGTGGAGTCTATGGCCTGTTCAACACCCGTGATTGTTTTCGATGGTACGGCGTTGCCAGACGTTATTAAATCTCCGCTAGGTGGAATTTCCGTGCCCGCAAAGGACAGTGTGGCCTTGGCAGAGGCAATAAAGCGATTATTGGATGATGACGAACTTCGGCAGAAACTGAGTAAACAAGCACAACAGATTGCTGAACATGAATATTCATTTCCGCTGTATATCCAACGACACATAAATCTATACGAAGAAGTTATTGAACGTCATAATAGCAGAGGACGTGTTCGAATAAAGTAAATGGAGATTACTCGTTATGTTTAATGATAAAATCTTACTTATTACCGGTGGTACCGGTTCTTTCGGTAATGCAGTATTAATGCGCTTTCTTAATACCGATGTTAAAGAAATTCGTGTTTTCAGCCGTGACGAAAAGAAACAGGAAGACATGCGCATTAGTCTGAACAATAATAAAGTCAAATTTTATATTGGGGATGTCCGAAATTATGATAGTATATTTTCTGCCTTGGATGGAGTCGATTTTGTTTTCCACGCAGCGGCTTTGAAACAGGTGCCTTCTTGTGAATTTTATCCCCTTGAAGCAGTGCGTACAAATGTTCTGGGCACAGAGAATGTCCTTAATGCCGCATTGGCGTGTAACGTAAAAAAAGTGATTTGTCTGAGTACAGACAAGGCGGTTTATCCAATAAATGCAATGGGAATTTCCAAGGCGATGATGGAAAAACTAATGGTCGCCAAAGCGCGCATGACGGATGAAAATAAGACGGTATTTATGGGTACACGATACGGTAACGTTATGGCCTCCCGAGGTTCGGTTATCCCTCTTTTTATCAAACAGATTCATGAAGGTAAGCCACTCACAATTACCGACCCAAACATGACCCGTTTTCTTATGTCACTAGATGATGCTGTTAATCTGGTTTTGTATGCTTTTAGTAACGCTCATCAGGGAGATATCTTTGTGCAAAAAGCACCGGCATCTACCATCATGGATTTAGCATTGGCTATAAAGGAGTTGTTTAAAGTTGATAACGAAATCAAAGTTATTGGAACACGACATGGTGAGAAACTATACGAAACACTTATAACTCGTGAGGAATTGGCAAAAGCAGAAGATATGGGTGATTACTACCGGATTGTCCCAGACGACCGGGACTTGAATTATGACAAATACTTTACCACGGGGGAAGAAAGGGTCTCGTACTTAAAAGACTATCATTCTCACAATACTCAACGACTTGTTGTTTCCGAGATTAAAGAAAAACTTCTCAAATTGGATTTTATTCGTAGTGAACTTACTACGGGGGCATAACGCATGCGTATTTTAATTCTTGGAGGGACCGGCATCCTCGGTCATCAATTATATAAACACATGTCGTCTCATTTTCCAGATACCTTTGCGACAATTCGACAAAGTAGAACAAAATATCAATTAAGTAATATTACTGATGAATCCAAGATTATTGAATGTGTTGATGTAACAGAGTTTCATATACTTACTGGGATAATGAATAGTGTAAAACCAGACGTTATATTAAACTGTACAGGTTTTACAAAGCGCAGAAAAGATGTGAATGAAGTCATAAATTCAATAAAACTGAATGCCTTATTTCCACATTTGTTAGCTGAGTGGGGGCGCAATAATTCTGTAAGAGTTATTAATTTTAGCACAGATTGTGTATTTGATGGCATGACGGGAAACTATAGTGATGTTAGTCCAACTAATGCAGTTGACTTGTATGGTAAAACAAAAGCGATTGGAGAAATTCGTGGAGAAAATGCACTTACGCTGCGCTCCTCATTTATCGGCACCGAGCTTGAAAATGGCACGGAATTGCTCGAATGGTTCTTAGGTCAAACAGGAGGAACGGTAAGGGGATTTAAAAACGCAATATATTCAGGATTAACTACGCTCGAGTTGAGTCGCGTTATTGAAAAGATAATCATACACTATCCCGGAGCAAATGGGATTTATAATGTTTCGAGTGATCCAATAAGTAAATATGAACTTTTATTACTCATCAGGGATAAAATGCATCTTAATGTTGAGGTTTTACCAGATGAAAATGTAATTTGTGACCGAAGTCTAAATTCTTCCAAGTTCCGTCAAGAATTTAATTATGTACCACCTCGCTGGGAGTTAATGATTGATGAACTTGCACGGTCTATTTATTCGAAGAAAGAAAAAAATGAAAGGAATTTTTAGCTATGCCATTAAAAGTTATGACCATTGTAGGTACACGTCCGGAGATCATTAAATTAAGTAGAATTATTATTGAACTCGATCGGCAAGTAACACATATATTAGTACACTCTGGGCAAAATTATGATTATGAATTAAATGAAATCTTTTTTCAGCAATTGGGAATACGGAAACCGGATTACTTCCTCAATGCAGTTGGTAAAACAGTTGCGCAAACAATAGGCAATGTTATCTCTAAATCTGATGAAATTATGGAGCGTGAAAAACCGGATGCTATTTTGCTGTACGGAGATACAAATAGTTGTTTGTCAGTTATTTCTGCCAAACGAAGAAAGATTCCTATTTTCCACATGGAAGCTGGAAATCGTTGTTTCGATTTAAGGGTACCCGAAGAGATTAATCGAAAGATTGTTGATCATACCAGCGATATAAATATGACTCATACAGAACATGCTCGTCGTTATCTATTGGCAGAAGGACTAAAACCTGAGACGGTTATTAAAACCGGATCTCCTATGAAAGAGATTCTTGACTATTATATGCCTCAAATTGAAGCATCAGACGCGCTGGAAAAACTTAATCTAAAAAAAGGCGAATATTTTGTTGTTAGCGCACACCGCGAAGAAAACGTTGATAGTGAAGAAAACTTTATCAATTTGCTCGATTCACTTAATGCGATTGCCGTGAGATATAATAATCCAATTATTGTATCTACACATCCAAGAACACGAATCCGTCTTGAGGAAATGGTTCGCGAGAATCTTGATCCACGGATTAACTTTTTAAAACCGTTGGGTTTTTTTGATTATGTAAATTTGCAGCTGTATGCAAAATGTGTAATTTCTGATAGTGGTACCATCACAGAAGAATCTACTATTCTAAATTTTCCAGCAGTTACGATCCGGCAGGCTCATGAGCGACCGGAGGGTATGGACGAGGGGACGTTAATAATGTGCGGCCTTAAAAAAGAGCGGGTTATTGAAGCTATTGACGTTGTACGATCGCACTATGTTAAAGATATTCGTTCATTTCGCATTGTTCCTGATTATGATGTGGAAAATGTATCGAAGAAGGTCTTGCGTATTATTTTGAGTTATACGGACTATGTCAAAAGAACCGTCTGGTATTCAAAAGCTTAGGATTATATATTCAACGACTCTAGGAATTAGCCAATATGAAAAATGAATCACCTCTTTTTACTGTAATAATACCGTGTAAAAATCGGGCGAGCTATCTTCATCACACGTTACGCACTTGTATGATGCAAAATTACGAAAACATGGAAGTGCTCGTTTCGGATGATGGTAGCACAGACAACCTTCGCGAGGTTGTTGAAGATGCAACCCGCCTTGATTCTCGCATTCGTTATATAAAACCAAGTTCTGGTTCTGGAATGTACAATAACTTTGAATATGCATTACAGCAAGTAAAGCCAGGATTTGTTATTGCATTGGGTGGAGATGATGGGTTGTTGCCTGATGGGATTAAAGGTATGCGTGACACATTAAGTGATACCGGTATGGAATTACTGGCATGGCCTGCTCCACAATATTTTTATCCAAATACTCGCGGCATCAATGGCCAATTATGCATTTACCGCGAAAAGGGAATTAGAATTATTGATTCTAATCGCTTCTTGTCGCGACAAGCAAAGAATCTTCAATATACAAGTGATCGTGAATCCCCGATGTTCTATGTTAAAGGGGTAGCCTCTACAAAATTAATTGAAAAAGTTCGCCGGCGTTCTCCTAATGGGCAATTTTATTCTTGCGCAGTTCCTGATGGATATTCCGGGATTGTTCTGGCAGGTGAAGTATCAAGTTATGCTTTTTCTGGCAAACCTTTTTCAATATATGGTGTATCACCTAGTTCGCAGGGATTGACGTATTTGTCGAATGATGATAGAGCAAAAAAAATATCCGAACAGTTCTTTGAAAGCGCCTCTTCAAGGCCAATGCATCGTGATTTGGCGTCCCAACAATATTCGCCACTCATTGCACTAATGACCGCTGACTATTTACTTACTGCGAAGGATTTGCCGGGTTGGAGTGGGAGCTTTCCGCCCATTAATTATCGTCAAGTCTTACTTAAAGGATTAGAAGAGTTATCATTTGGATTGTATGGCGAGGATAGAATCAGCCGAGAACTTGGGATTCTTTTTCAGATTGCAGTGCATCATGGTTTGGGTGAATTTTTTCTGGAAAAAGTTAGAACTTCACATCGTCACCGTCAACGTGTCCCTTTTATGGGAAATGGCGTTGGATATGGCAAAAAAGCATATGGTTTTTATGTAGATGCAGATATCTATAGTATTCATAATGTATTAGATGCGGCTTATGTTGCACAATGTATTTGTCAAGCGTACTCTGATGTGTCAACATGGAAATCTTTAAAAGATACAATTTTTAGATCACTCGCTTTTCGTTTTCAAGCAATGCGAAAGGGAAATCCATTCCCTCACGAATCAGAATGGCGCAAGACCTATTAATCAAAAGATTAAGCTTTCCTAAATGAATTGTAAACATTTGCACATTTTCTTGAGCGCTGGTCTTTGAAAGCTGGATAATTGGCAATCGAAAAATAAAAATATGTATCTAAAAAATCTTATGAGGAATGTAATTCTGACTCCATATTTTTATATCGTATTTAGATGTCATTCGTGATCATTTTTTGATAACCATTTTTTATAGGGAGAAAATTTTATGCACCTGATTAAACGTAATACCTGCCGCGTTTGCGGCTCCAAGGCGCTAACACCGGTCATAAATCTTGGAGAGCAGAATTTGCAAGGCTCTTTCGTAAAGCCCGGCAAAGAAATGCCACCTACTCGTAAAATTTCAACATCAGTAGTGCGCTGTGATCCAATGCGCGATGAAAAAGCCTGCGGCCTGTTACAGATGGAATACACGGTACCACCAGAAGTGTTGTACTCAGCATACTGGTATCGCTCAGGTACCAATAACACAATGCGGCGCCACTTGCAAGGTATTGCCGTAGAGGCAGTGGGAATGGCTGGCCTGAAGGAGAAAGCAACAGTTCTTGATATTGGCTGCAACGATGGCACGCTCTTAGGGTTCTATCCCAACAGTTTCACAAAATTTGGTGTAGACCCTTCTGACATAGCACAGGAAATCAAAGCCCCAATTAATGTTATTCAGGATATTTTTCCTTCTGAGGAGCTAATATCCAAGCTTGGCGATCACACTTTCGATATTATCACATCAATCGCCATGTTTTATGACCTTGAGGACCCGATAGCCTTTACTCGTGGTATTAAGCAAATTCTCGCACCTAAAGGCATTTGGATATTTGAAATGTCCTATATGCCAACTATGCTCAGAATGAACTCCTACGACACTATTTGTCATGAACATCTTGAATATTACAGCCTTGCGGTTATAGAATACATCCTCAAACAAGCTGGTATGAAAGTAGTTAACGTATCACTCAACGATATTAATGGTGGAAGCCTGCGCTGTCAGGCCACACACATCAATAACTTTAGTTATAAGCGGGAAGAATTTCAGCAGAACATTAATTCAATGAGACAGTCTGAATTCGATCTCGAACTTGATACAGACAAACCATATCGATATTTTCAGGACAGAATTAATGTTCACAAGGAAGAACTCAGTTTACTTTTGAAAAAACTTAAAAAAGAAGGAAAAAAAATCCATATCTATGGGGCATCTACTAAAGGCAATACGATATTACAATGGTGTGGAATAGAGCATAGAATTATCGATTGTGCAGCCGAACGTAGCCCCGAGAAGTATGGGGCCATTACTCTGGGGACCGATATTCCTATTGTCAGTGAAGAAGAATCAAGAGCTATGAATCCAGATTACTATCTTGTTTTGCCTTGGCATTTTAAAGAAGAATTCATAGAACGCGAAAAAGAAATGCTCGAGCGAGGCGTTGGATTTATTTTCCCCCTTCCTACAATAGAAATTATAAAAAAATAGATAATCAAACACACATGGCTGTTAAACGAGCACTTATTACTGGAATTTATGGTCAGGACGGAAGTTATCTTGCAGAATTGCTATTTGGCGAAGAGTATGAGGTTCATGGTATCGCCAGATACCCGCTCTCCGCTAACGCAATCGTCATCAGCGAACATCTAAAGAAAAAGTCAATTTCTTCTCTTTTTCTCCACAAATGTGATTTGAATTCTTATGCAGAAGTAAGAGAATTAATGATCAAGGTACAACCACATGAATGTTATCATCTTGCCACATCGCATTATTCTTCTGAAATTTTCGGTTCCAACAGAAATTTACTTGACCGTGAGCTTTTCCACAGCAATGTATCGGCATCGTTAAATTTAATTGGAGCTATTAGTGAAGTATCCCGCAATACAAGATTTATTATGGCTGGTTCTTGTTTAATGTTTGAGAAATCGGATCAATCACCTCAGAGTGAATATACTCCCTTCGCTTCAGACTCAATGTATGGTCTTTCGAAAATAACAGCAAGTAACATCCTCAACTATTTTCGTGAAACTCATGGATTACATTTATCGGTTGCAATCTTATACAACCATGAGTCTCCAAGAAGGCAGAACACATTTATTTCAAAAAAAATTGTAAGCAACCTGGTAAAGGTAAAACGAAATATTATTTCAGGTTTTTCCCTTGGTGATTTGAGCGCAATAAGGGATTGGGGCTATGCAAAAGATTACGTTTATGGTATGTGGCTAATGGCACAACGTGAAAAACCTAAAGATTATATTTTAGCCACAGGTGAAGGCCATTCAGTAGAGGAATTTCTGGACTGTGCAGCTAAACAGCTTTCTATTAATTTTAAAGATATTATTGAACAAAAAAAAGAAATAATAGGTAAACCAATTAAAACACTTTTGTTAGGAGATCCAAGCCTCGCCAGGTCAGAATTAAAATGGTCTGGTACGGTAGGTTTTGAAGAATTGGTTGCAATCTTAATTAAGAATGAATTGAATGGTGCGTTAGATTGAAATGCCATTTTCAATTATGTAATTGCGTAAGACACAAATTATTAACTACTTAACAGCCGTGGTTGTCAAAGTGTTGTTACCAATTTTGGGCTTAAGTATTTTTGGCATTATAAAGTTAGTGCTTCATAAG
Organism: Chitinophaga pinensis; assembly: GCA_945861175.1. Taxonomy (GTDB): domain Bacteria; phylum Bacteroidota; class Bacteroidia; order Flavobacteriales_D; family Crocinitomicaceae; genus M0103. The sequence continues at coordinate 28,130 of CAMATR010000001.1, forward strand.
ATGGTAGTTTATTCTATTAATTTCTTGAATCAACTTATTTTGGAGAAGTAATCCATTTGATAGCAGCGATGTTCAATTAATTGATGGCGACCGAATTTAAGTAACATTACTTTTTCTCACAACAAAATTTCCTTTTGTGTACAGAAAGATCACGAAGGGAATGAAAATATTGAATTGAGACAAATAATATGGAAAAATATTTATTGGCTATCTGTATTCCAACCTTTAATAGATCCAATCTTCTAAAAGGATTGCTTGAAAATATTTCATTGGAATCAACAAAATATCAAATTATTGATTATATTCAAATAATCATCGTTGATGGTCATTCAGATGATGATACAGAGCAGATGGTGACTACTTTTAAAATTAAATGTGATCTTCAATACTATCGGAGGGAAGTAAGGGTAGGTATAGATAGAGATATTATTAAATGTG
>CAMATR010000002.1 GCA_945861175.1 Chitinophaga pinensis
CAGGATAGCAGCACAGTCCTTGGACGTTGAAATTCGACTGTGGATCGAAATTACACGCCATGGACTCCATGCAACCGTATATTATCGGCGTGACACATGATCCGACATCCAAACAACCAACAGTTGGGTCGTATTCCAAATAAAGCGGATCATTACAACCACATTCTAATGGATAGATCAAAAAGGGATGGTACATTTCTCCTGCTAATAAAACACTATCCGTCCCAACGTATGTAAACGTCTGTAAGGCACCGTTAACCTCGCCTTCTATTTCCACATTGAGGTTAAACGACAACTCGCCCGCGGTAGTTAATTGAGCGATTAACACTTGATTACTATCTCCAAGCACTCCTACCGTTCCGGTATTTCTCAATTCAAACTGACGACTATTGAATTCCGCACCCGCATTGAGGGAACCAAAAATTGTGGTGTCGGCCCCGGTAACAAAATCAGTAACACCAACAGAAAACCAACTAGTTGGTATATTAACAAGGGTGTCCATGCCATCCGCAATTGTCAATGGGCTTCTGCACGAAGGATCTGCATTGGTCAATAAACCTCCTGAAATCATTGCGCTTCCTCCGTCATTATTCACCCCTCCGATAAAAGAACCGTCGGTATCAGATTCTTTCGGAATTCCAAAATAGGTTTTGCCTGCCTGTGTTTTTGTGGTCTGCCCTATAGTAAGCCAAGAATCGAGTGCTACAATATTCTCCAAATACCTGGCCCTTACAAAATCCTTGGCGAAGGTTTGTCCATCGGCTGAATGATTGTAAAAATTTTCTGTGCTTTTAATAACAAACGGATGGTTATTATCACCATATATTTTTTTCAGGCGAAACCCTGGTGCCATATCGACATAGATCCTGTAGGTCGTGCTGCCCGCGGGCAAAATTCCACCTATTGTGTCCGTGGCATCATTTGCGTCACTCACATAATACTTTTCAACATATACGCGCTCTAATTGCGCAAATGCTGATACTCCCGACAAAACAAAAATTGATGAAAGTATGAAAGCTGTTAAATTCTTCATTTGTCTATAGTTTATAGGCAACACCCAGTGTGAATACTGAACCGTATCTGAACCGGTCAAAATCCGCATACCCATCATTAAGTTTGTATTGTCTCAAAACTGGGGCATTGAGTATATCTCGAACTGTTAGACTGGAGGAGAAATGTTTCCCAAGTGTTTTGGTGACCTTGAAATCTAGCGAGTGCCTTGGCATTTCATAGATGTCTGGGCGTCCTTTCAATATCCCTGTGATCACCAATCGTGGTCCTTGCACATTGTAACTCACAGTTGCTGTCAAGCCCAAAGAATCAGACTTGTAAGACAACATACCATTTATGATGTAAGGAGCCTGACCAAACATCGTTCTTTGCACTGTATCAATAGGTATGTATTCAATTTGATTTCCCGGCAGGAGAATGAAGTCTTTTCTTATGTATTGAGAATACGATTTTACAATCGTTATGTTAGATCTAAATTCCAGAAATTTTCCTATCTGCTTTTTACCTTCTAATTCGATACCAGCTACGTACGAATTTTCATTGTTGTCCCATGTAATTCCTGAACTACCAAAGCCCATTTCAATGTGATTCTTAAAGTCTTTGTAGAACAAGCTAAAAGAAATATTATCGTTACTGCGGAAAAAAGACTCTATACGGAAATCAAAGTTATTAACCTCGGTAACTTTTAGATTTGGGTTTCCATAGATCAGTGTACGAAATTCATTGTCATAGACCGCAGAGGCGCTCATTTCACGTATGTTAGGGCGCGCAACAGTCTGGCTGAAATTGAACCGCAAATTCGTAGTAACCTTCTCTTCATTCCCCAACTTAAGAATCACACTTCCTGAAGGCAAAAGATCTATTTGATCAATAATACCAGGATTAATCAGTGGATATCCAGGAATGTTTACTCTTCTTCCATCATTGATGCCGTATCCCAAAAGGTCGTAAATGTAGATATCAGACAATAAACCTACCTTTTCAACGCGTAGCCCACCATTTATTCTAAGCCTTTTGAAAAACTCATAATCAATTAAACCAAATCCTGACAAAACACTGCTATTACCTATCGTTCTGTTCCAATCCCAAATCTGATCCTGATAATAGAAATCTATCTCGCCGTCAGTTGACATTGTGAATTTATCTGAGTTTAGGTATGCATCTATGTCATCGTTTTGCAAACCTTGAAAGTTTGAATTATTTCCTTGTGAGAGAAAATATTCATCTTGTTTCGTGGTTCTAGCCATGGCTTGAAAAGCGGAACCGAATTTGAGTTTTCTAATGAGCTTCTTTTCCGGCTTGATCAAGGGAACCTCAACAGACAAGCGGGTATCCAATAAGTTCTCTGTCAAGTATCTGTAATAGCGACGTATACCATCACCTGCGTTTGGTGAGAATTGATAACCAACAATGGAATCATTAATTCTTGTGGCATCATATTGGGTAAGTTTGAAGTCCGGAGCGACACTGCTTCCGCGGGTGTATGAGACATTTGCATCAATCTTGATCTTGCTTTTTGGCAAAAGGTGCTGTGATGCCAGCTGATAAATGAGCTGCTTACGCTGCTCATAAAAAATGTTTTTTCGGACACGATATTCCTGAAAATCTGCTGTATCCCATTGCGTGGAGAAATTAGCAACATCATTGGTTCCGATGTAATTTGGCATAAACAACAAAGACACTTTATTGTAATCATTGATCTTGTACGCCAGATTCGCAAGCATGCTCCATGAATTGGTTTCTCGGCTGATGCGTGCATCGTCAATAAACTCAATCGGATAGTTCACCTCTTCTGCTCCTATTCGCTGAGAAACACCATTTTCATCATAGCGAATGGAATTGCCATAACGCACACCAAAAATATATCCGAGCGGTTTTCCAAAAAGTTTTACCTGATCCCCAATACTGAAGTTCTGCGTAAAATTCAATGGGGCCTTACGATACCTCACATTCCAATTGTTGGCAAATCCATTCTCGTAATTTGTTCCTTCAGGATTAATTCGTGCATACGCTTTCGGAGCATAATTCGCGTTGTAATTGTTCAAAGCTGTTTGATATGCCGCTGGATCGTTCATTTGGGAAGGATTTAACAATCCAAGCTCCACCAAACCTAAACGCATATAGGTTTCGTCTTCTGGGCTTCCATCAGCCCAACCTGTAACACCCATTCCATTAAAATAACTACCCAATCCAAGCGCCACCATTTCCTGATAATTGTTTGGTTGGAATATGGGAGCCGATATCACGGCCTGGGAATCATCCCTTGAACGCAGACCGCCATCAAAGCCAAGCCAATCGTTAGAGCTGCGTTCAGAAGTAATAAAATCTTTGAATGTACTTTGGGCATTGTATCCAAATTGAGACTCTACGTTCACCATTAATTTATCAGGATAGTCTTTCGTTTCAACCGAAAGATAAGCACCCGTCCAATCACCTGGTAAGTCTGGACTTGCCGTCTTCGTAATTACGATATTGTCCACTAAACTTGTTGGAAAGATGTCCAACTTAATATTGTTCGTAAGCGGATCCAATGTCGGAATGCGTGATCCATTCAATGTTGTTTTTACGTATCTATCTCCAATTCCTCGAACAGTAATCAACCCCCCACTCGTTGAAACCCCTGAAACCCTTGCTACTGCCGCAGTTACGTTGGCATCCCCTGTTTTTTTCATTGTTTCAGAGGAAATGTAATCAATCGTAGTCGCAGAATTGATTTTCAATTTCTCCATGTAGTAATCATTGGCCCTTACTTGTTTTACAACAACTCTGACCTCTTTGATTTCCGTTACTTTATAGGCTGCCATCGAAAAATCTTTGACAACTACTTCACCATTCAATAACTGGATGTTTTCGTAAATGGTATCCATCCCAACATTTGCTACCATCAAGACTTTTTTATCGCCTGTCTTGATATTGAGGTTGTAATTTCCGTCAAGGTCACTTTTCGTACCGGTTGTAGGATCATCTTTTAGAGAAAGTCGGGCACCAATCACAGATTCCCCATTTTCATCTGTCACCTTTCCCCTCAAGACACCTTGAGAAAAAACCGATAAAGAAAGAAACAACCCTGTTACAATGAGTAGAATACGCATACCGAATGGTATTAAATTGGTTAGTTTTTAATTACCTGACGAACAATCTGTCGATCACCAATTTTCAGCGTGATGAAGTAAACGCCCGTCTCGTAAGAAGACATGTCAAGCGTTTTCGAAAGTTTACCAACACAACTACCCAGTTTATTTTGCTCCAAAATTTGGCCACTTAAACTTGACACAGTATACGTGTCTTGATTATTCGCTGAATTGTAATTGTATATCGTTATGTTCAGTTTGTCATTTGTTGGGTTAGGGAACATCGCAACTTCTGCATTTTCTGGAAGAAACTCTTTAATTCCCGCAGTAGTGTCTGGTTCAACATACGAAGTGTAGATCAATGACGAATCTTGAATTTCAGCTCCAACAGGATTGCTTGCAACATAGATCTGGCTTTCTCCTGGTGTAAGTGTTCCTATTTGAAGGTTCCATTCAAAACTAAAAATACCATCCGTTGTAAACTGACCTAAAAGCACCATATTGCTCTCTGTTGCTCCTTGGGCACCACCGAGCGCGAGCGCAGCAATTGATCCATTGTTCGTTTGAAAAGTATTTCCAGCCGTTTGATCAAAAATATCCAATTCCGAAGTTATTCCAAGGACGTTTGGAACAATTGGTGTTCCTGGTAACAGACCATCCTGTGCGCCAACACCATTGATTGGAATTCCTGCAGTTGCATCCGCATTTGCCAAAACACCTTGATTATTTCCAATATAGCCGTCCGTATCTTCTGTTTTGAGAACTCCCATTAAACCTGCTGCAACACCTCCAACTGTAAAATAAGAATCAATTAACTGTGTATTTTTTTTTGTATTGTTCACACTTGTACCATTATAAACCGATACACCGTAATTAGGGTCATTGTAAAATGCAGTTGTCGTGCTTACTTTAAATGGGTGATTTTGATTTCCCAAACTCATAATAAAGTTATATCCGGGTAGTAGGTCTGCGTACACTCGATATGTAACAGATCCAACATGAAGAGGATAAACCGCTCCGTTCGCATCTGCATCGGTTGAGTCAGCTGCATCAGAAACATAGTATTTCTCTACTACAATGCCTTCCAAACCATTTTGGGCATGCGAATAAATCGCGAAGAATAAACTTGCTAAAAGCGTAATTTTTTTCATATCGATATTATTTGTTTTTGTTTTTTCTTTTTTTAGAACTTGTATATATAAGGCTTTCTAATTCTATTTCCTTCCCCTCTGGATTCCGCGCAACAAAGCGCTGGGTCTTTCTGTCTGGACCAACTGTTAAGATGTTCAATTCGAATTCAAATAGCCCATCCGTTGTGACCTGAGCAATTAAGACTCTATTATTCGAAAGCGAATCTGGTCCGACAGCGCCCAAGCCCATGCAAGCCCACGCGCCATTTTTGGTGTAAAATAAGTTGCCATCCGACTTTTGATTAAAAACTTGCACCGCTGTATCAATTCCGAAGAAGGTGTGATTCGGAATATATTCACTGGCCTTGAGACCATCTTTTACTGTCAATGGCTCACCCGCTTCTTTATTCGCATTTATTAAAAACTGATTTGGTCGAGGTGTATTTTCTAATGTGTCGTCATCGCTCTTTAAAATCCCCAAGGAACCTTCTGCTGCAGTTCCAACTGACAACCAAGAATCGAGCATCAAGGTGTTTTTAGAAAGTTTTCTTTTCAGAACTGTACTAGCAACTGTAGAACCATTCTCTATATGATTGTAGAAATACGTGTTCGTTTTAAAAAACAACGGGTGCGTTGAGCTACCGTAGGCCATACTAAAACGGTGTCCGGGAAGGAGGTCTACAAAAACGCGATAAGTAACCGACCCTTTCGTAAGCTTTCCTGTTAAATTAGGCGCTTCGCTGTCTTGTTTGGAGCTAACATAATATTTCTCGACAATAATCCGCTCCAGCCCATTTGTTTGAGCTGCTGAAAACAAACCAATCCCACCAAACACAATTGCCGCTAACAACCTTTTCATACTTATTCACTTTGCACCTTAAAAAAGGCAATGCATATCAAAACGCAAGATTATTGAAATCCTTTAAGCAATAAATTAAGCCTGTGTTATAGTTAGATTAAAATTCTAGCGCTTTTACTGTAAACAAACACTGATTTCAATTCGAAGCTTCCATAAAGTTTACGCTGTAGTGTATTTGAATCGTCAAAAAACAAACTATACATAGACATAAAACGCTATCATTAAATAGATTAGATATTAAATCCGTGCTCTTAACAGAGCATTAAAAATCTCTTAACAATTGCTAAACCTTGGGGTCACATGGTGTAGCGACCTTCGTCAAAAATTTAAAAAATGAAGAAAAGTTTATTTTTAATACCATTTTTAGCAGTGGGGTTTCTATCCCATGCTCAGTCTACAATTGCCTACTGGGATTTTAATTCTACAAGCAATGATGCCACCACCTCAACAGGCGAATTAACTCCGGCAATTGGATCTGGAATATTCTCCCCTATAGGTGGAATTAGTCAAACGTATGTCTCGGGCTATTTGGCAGACCCCAACATGACTGACAACTCCGGATGTCAAACAAATGGTTATCCTTCCACTGGCACCAACGCTCAAACGGCTGGTATAGAATTGGGTATATCCACTGTTGGTTATTCGAAAGTGGCTATTGATTTTTGGCAACGCCTCAGCAATACGGCTGCCAACACATGGGTGCTGCAATATACTTTAGACAACACGGGAGCATCTACTGGAGGAACCGTTTTGTGGACAAATGCAACAACTTATTCTTTTACTCCCGCAGCGACTGGAACAGGTGACACTTGGTATTTCCGAACTTATGATTTTGCAGCTGTAACTGGGCTTGGCAATAACGCAACAGCAGGATTTAGAATAGTATCTGATTTTGACCCAATAGCGGGAAATTATGTAGCTGCGACATTTGGCTCTTCGTACAGCACAGCTGGAACTTCGAGGTTTGATTTGGTTCGATTACGCGAATCGTATGGCAGTGCATCAATCATTGCAGCCAACAATTACCAAGCTATATCTGAAAATGCTGGAACAATAAACGTTCCTGTTACTTATGCAAACGCAAACAATGCGCCTGCAAAATTGGTTGTTTCAGTTTCATCTTATTCTTCTGCTACCAGCGGAAGCGACTTCAACTGGACAAATGATACGTTGACAATTCCTGCTTTGACTAATGGAATTACAAATTTTCCGATTAACATTATTGACGACACTGAGCAAGAACGAACTGAAACGCTTATTGTAAAAATAGGCGCAGCAGCCAACACTGCGGTTTCAGCAACTGATTATTACCAGCTGATATACATTAAAGACAACGATTATTCTGCTCCAACTGCAACAAACGAAGCGAAGTTGAGCTTATTAACGAGCTTTTCAAACGGCGCATCAGGAACCAATTCTGCAGAAATTGTTGCACACGACCCAACTACCCAACGGTTATACATCGCAAACAGCATTGCTGCAAAATTAGATATTGTTGATTTTTCAAACCCCAACGCACCAGTTTTGCTAAACAGCATTTCTGTAACGCCTTATGGTAATATCAATTCTGTGACAGTACACGATGGTTTAATTGCTCTTGCTATTGAAAGTGTGCCAGCCCAAGCAAACGGTTCTGTTGTCTTTTTAGACGGAAACGGAAACTTTCTGAACCAAGTAACAGTTGGTGCAATGCCAGACATGATTACGTTCAGCAAAGATTACACGAAAGTATTAACTGCAAATGAAGGAGAGCCCTCTGCTGCATATTCTACATTAGCTAGTAATAACATCGACCCATTGATTGACCCTCTTGGTTCAGTTTCAATAATTGACTTGAGCGCTGGTATTCCTGCTCTCACAAACAGCAATGTCACAACGCTTGATTTTACGGCATACAATGGTCAAGAAACATCTTTAAAAAATCAAGGGATTCGAATTTTCTCTTCGGCAGCATCTGTCGCTCAAGATATGGAACCAGAATACATCACTATTTCTGAAGATAACTCAAAAGCTTATGTTTCTATTCAAGAAAACAACGCATTGTTGGTAATTGACTTAGCAACACAATCCATTGATACACTTTATCCGCTTGGTTATGCTGACTATTCAAACAACAATGGAATGGATGCATCTGACCAAACAACAGGTCAAATTCTAATTTCTTCCGTTCCTGTGAAAGGTGCATACATGCCAGATGCTATCGCCTCTTCTTCCATCAATGGAACGAATTATGTGTTCTCTGCAAATGAAGGCGATTCCAGGGAGTTTGGAGCTGTTATCGATGCAGCACGCATCAACTCATTAACACTTGATGCGACTCAATTTCCAAATCAGGAAATCATCAAAAACAACAAGTATCTTGGGCGATTAAGTGCACTTAAGTACTCTGGTGATACAGACAATGACGGTGATCTTGATGAATTACACACAATGGGAGGTCGATCTTTCTCTGTGTGGAATGCTGAAACAGGTGAGTTGGTATATGACTCAAAAGACCTTATCGAACGCATTATTTCACAAAACCCTTCTTTTGCTGCAATTTTTAACGCTAGCAATACAACAGGTGCTCCCGCTTTAAAAAACAGAAGTGACGATAAAGGTCCAGAACCTGAAGGAGTTGCAACAGCATTTTTTAATAATACAAACTATTTATTCGTTTCTCTTGAGCGAATTGGTGGATCGATGATCTTTAATGTGAACGACCCTGCAAATCCGATCTATGTTGGCTACTCAAATAATCGCTCAACGACATCATCTGGTCCTGATCTTGGTGCAGAAGGTATTATTTTCATTTCAGAAGAGAATTCTCCAAACGGAGAAGCAATGTTAATTCTTGCAAACGAGGTGAGCAGCACTCTTTCCATTTTCCAATTCAACACGTGTTCTGAGTTAGCAAAAACAGAAATCAGTGCAATAGACAGTGTTTTGTGTGAAGGAGAAAATACGACTATCAGCTTTGAAGGAACCTCTGGAAGCTCTTGGCAATGGTTATTAAACGGCGCGCCTATTTCTGGTGAAACAACTAATACTTTCAACGCATCCAATGCAGGTTTATATGCGATTTATGTTCAAAGTGACGTATATGCTTGCCGCGACACATCATCAACGCTTGAACTTACAGTAAACTCCCTTCCAACTGTTATTGCAAACGCAACAGACAACTCACTATGTGAAGGCGAAGAGTTAACACTCTCTGCAACTGGAGCAACTACTTATTCATGGGGTTCTGGTGTGGTAAGCAATACCGCCTTCATTCCTGAATCTTCTGCATTATACACTGTAATAGGAACAGATCTTAATGGATGCTCGAACAGCGGCGAGATTTTTGTAAGCGTTAATGCACTTCCTACAGTTACAGCCAACGTGACTGATTCTGAAATCTGTGAAGGACAAAACACCGTGTTTTATGGTTCAGGGGCACAAACTTACAACTGGTCAAATGGAATTCAAAATGGACTTTCATCAGCTCCAACGGCATCTTCATCGTATATCGTGACAGGTATTGACATTAATGGCTGCCAAGACACTGCGTCTGTGGAGGTGACTGTATTCGAAACGCCGATTGTTTTCTTAGGAAACGACACGACCATTTGCGCTTATAACACTCCGCTTACCCTAACCGCAACTCCGGGTTATGCTTCTTACAGCTGGAATTTTGGTGGAACAACAGCATCTTTTAACGTGACCCAAACTGGTTCATACCTCGTACAAGTGAGCTCTGCTGAAGGTTGTGTTTCAACTGATGAAATTTTTGTGACCGTTGACCCATGCCTAGGTATTGGTGAATTTGATAATACTGTTTCTATTTATCCAAATCCTGCAACTGAAAAAGTAAGCATCGAACTGTATAACGGTGCTGAATTTAGTGCATATCTGCTGGATGAAACAGGACGAATTATTGAGTACGGCGTTGCTAAAGGAAATCAATTAGATTTTAACCTTTCTCGCCTTGCGAATGGTATTTATTCTATCACTGTTCTAACAGGAGAAAATACCATTACCAAAAAGATTGTGAAGCAATAGTCACGTTTTTTGAAAGTTTACGTTAAGGGCTGTTTTTCAACAGCCCTTTTTTTAGCATATTCAGGCAGTACTGATTCAAATTCACACTCTAAACATCCTGTTAAAAAATAGTGTATTGGACCATGGACATAATCAGAATCGAGAATTTCCAATGCTAGACGATGTCGAATTACATCATTTCGGAAAAGTAATTTTTCGTGCATGCGAGGGGTATGGAAATTCTTTGAGCAATAAATTACACTTATGATATAGTTAGATTAAAAAGGGAGCGCTTGTGTGAACTTAAGGCGAAGTGTTTTGGGGTGCGTTGGTGTCGCACACTTCCGAATAGAGCAGTAACAATATGTTAATATACAGTTTTGTATTTATTGCTAGTTTTAGCCAAAAAAATGAAATTCCTCCTCCTTCTATTGTTATTGTTTTTGCATACTATTTCAGTGTTTAGCCAAAATAATTTAAATATTTCCCCCGAACTTCTGCCTCAGTTAGACAAATCCTTAGCGCCTTTTTATCATGGAGTTGCGAGCGGAGATCCCACACAAAACTCAGTAGTTATTTGGTCAAAAATAACATTGGAAAAAAACATTAGCGAGGCCACTATAAATTGGGAAATTGCCACAGATGCGGCTTTTAAAAAGAATCTCCAAACAGGCACAACAACAACCAATGCTGGATCTGATTTTACAATAAAAATAAATATTGCCAATTTAAAGCCTTGTACAGCCTACTATTATCGTTTTTCTTATAACAAAAGCTTTTCAATTGTAGGGCAAACAAAAACCCTGGGAATTAATGTTAAGAAGGCCACCATTGCCTTTGCATCCTGCAGTAATTATGAATGGGGTTTCTTTAACAATTATCGGTTCATGGCCGAAGACAAAGCTATAGACTTGGTTGTACATTTGGGCGATTATATTTATGAATATGCTGTGGGCAAATATGGCGACACTACCATTGGAAGGCTCAATGTTCCTAACAAAGAGATTGTCACCTTAAATGATTATCGCACACGCTACTCCCTTTATCGTTTAGATAAAGATCTTATGAAATTGCATCAGTTAAAACCTTTTATGACTATATGGGATGATCACGAAATTGCAAATAACGCCTATGTAGATGGTGCTCAAAATCATCAAGCTAACGAAGGAGAATGGTCTACACGAAAATCAGCTGCGACCAAAGCCTATTACGAATGGCTACCAGTAAATAAAAACCCAGAGAGTCATTTATACCGTTCGTTTGCCATAGGAAAACTGATTAATTTGATGTTATTAGATACACGGATTGAAGGCAGAACTGTGCAGGTTGACAGCACAACAGCAATAAATTTTTTAGATACAACACGCACGATATTAGGCAAGGAACAATACAACTGGTTTACACACGCACTTAACAAATCATTTTGTTGGAACATTGTAGGAAATCAAGTGCCTTTTGGCCCCATGTATCAACCTGACAAAGAAAAGGGTGCTTTATACATGGATGGATGGGATGGGTACCCTTATGAACGAGAAAAATTTATTAACGATTTAAAGAAACTACAGCTTAAAAACTTTGTCATCGTTACTGGTGATTACCATTCTTCCTTTGCAATGGAAACAGATTTGCATGGCACAAGTGAAACAATTGATAATGTTGGGGTTGAATTTGTGATAACGAGTATAACATCCGCTAATGATGATGAATATGCAAATTCAGAGGAGGTAAGCGAAACAAAAGAACTCTATCTAAAGAACAATCCTCACATGAAATATTGTAACAATAAAGATCATGGTTACCTGGTCCTAAAAGTCAGCAGACATAAATTACTAGCAAAATTTAATTATGCCAGCAATATTAAAACGCCAGAAGCTGTCAAAATAACCGAAAAAGTTTATTGTGTAAAATCGGGATCACACGTTTTAATTGAAAAATTAAAAAAATAAATTAAATCCGATCATATCCTTTAATAAACTTACTTCCCAATACAGAACTTACTAAAAATATTCCCCAGCAAATCATCTGTTGAGATATCGCCGGTAATTGAGCCGAGGTCATACATGGCTTGACGTATGTCCATTGCAATAAAATCTGCGGTAACGTTTTCTTCTAAGTCTCGTTGGGCTTTTTCAAGCGAAAAAATAGTGCGTTGCAAAGCATCATAGTGGCGCACATTGCTTACGATTGTTTCATCGGCCATGTTGAAATCACCAATAACACTTTCTACAAGTCGCATCTTAAGCTGGTCGATGCCTGTTCCTAATTTCGCACTTATGTACAATACGTCGCTATCACTGTTAGTGTCTCCGAGATCTGCTTTATTCGCAATAAGGAAAACTTTTTTGTCTGGATGCGCCGCTTGAATTGTTTTGGACCAGTCTTTCACTTTGGCCAAATTTTCGGGATGCGTGGCCTCCCCCATGCAAAGCACCACCTTCGCCTGGCGGATTTTCTCGCGTGAACGTTCGATTCCCATCGCTTCAATTTCCTCTGCGCCTTCGCGTATTCCCGCAGTATCAATCAAACGGAAAAGGATGCCGTCAATGTTTAGCGTCTCCTCTATGACATCACGCGTGGTTCCGGCGATGTTACTGACAATCGCGCGTTCCTCACCCAGAAGTTGATTAAGAAGTGTGCTTTTACCCGTATTTGGAGCTCCAACAATCGCAACCGGAACACCATTCTTGATGGCATTACCCAGTTCAAAAGAACGCGAAAGGCGATTCAGATAAAGGATCACCTCATCAACAAGTGTGCGAAGCTCCGTTCGATCGGCAAATTCAACGTCCTCTTCGGCAAAATCGAGTTCCAATTCCACTAGGGAAGCAAAATGAATGAGTTTTTCACGCAAATCTTTCAGTTCGTTCGAAAAACCACCTCTCAATTGTTTCAAAGCAATGTCGTGCGCGTTTTTGGATTGAGAAGCGATAAGATCCGCCACTGCTTCAGCCTGAGAAAGGTCCATTTTACCATTCAAAAAGGCACGCATTGTGAACTCCCCAGGATCTGCTAAACGACAACCACATGTTAACAAGGTCTGGATAATCTGTTGCTGAATATAATGAGATGCGTGACAAGAAATCTCAACAGAAGCTTCGCCGGTAAAACTTTTTCCTTCGTGAAAAACTGAAACTAGCACCTCATCAATTAAGACTCCTTCTTTTGATGTAAAATTTCCAAAATGAAGCGTATGAGTAGTGGCATTTTCCAAGTTCTTAGCGAAGCAATCCTTCATTAATTCAAGGGCTCTTGGTCCAGAAATTCGAATCAAAGCGATTGCGCCTATTCCATTGGCAGACGCAAGGGCACAGATTGTATCTTGATGGACTCCGTTTTGATTCATTGTGCAAAAATAGTGCTTTTCAGTTTTAGCATAAGATTCAAGCTGACGTTAAGTTCATACCAATACGAGTTTTCAGTTTTATTAAGGTTTTATTAAGTCTGTGTGAAATGGCTGAATTGCTTTAAAACTAGTTGTATTCTTGTCAAAAGAATCAAAACAATGGCGAAATCGATACTAAAGTTTTTAATTCCGAGCAACCATTCTTTATTGGGTTTTTTGAACGAAGAATGTGATAATTTGCATTCCATGTCACTCTTGTTACATGCGGTTATTCACGAAGACGTCGCAGCGAAAAAACACGAATACGTATCGAAGATAACCCATATTCACCATGAAAACCAGCAATTAAATAGGAAGTTGTTTCAGCAGTTGAGCGACAATCTTATTTTACCATTTGATCGAGAAGACGTTTTCAACCTTGCGGCTAATTTAAAATCTTTGTCCGCCAAATTAGATTCTCTTGGACGACATTGTGAGCTGTATAATTGTGGGCCCCATACGATTGGGTTGGAAAAGCATATTGAACTTTTAGAAAAATCTTTCGAAACCATTGCAAAAATCATAAGCCTCTTAGATAGCTTAAAAAAGAGAAAAGAAATCATAGAGTTAACACTCGACTTACAAGAATTTTGTAAAAAAATCGACCAATTGTGCGACACGGAGTTACTGCAAACATTCGAAATCACTGATGATGTGCGTGTTATCTTAATTAACTTCGAAACGTATGAGTTTTTTGCCAGCATAAGCAAAAAAATGCGGCAGCTAAATCTTCTTGCTGAGGGGATTTTGGTGAAATACAGCTAGGCATATCAATATTTTTTTATATTTGTTTAAAATGTTATCGCCCCCGTTGGTAGGTTTTAACCACCAAAGAAAAAAGCACTTAAACTCTATTTTATGAAAAAGATCTTTTATGTCGCCCTTTTTGCTCTCCTAGCGTCTTGTTCTATCATGAATAAATATCCAACAGCTGGTTTTTCTATTGATGGGAATATCGTCTCTTATAAAAACACCCCTATGGCCGAACTCGTAGGCATCGAGTTCGCATTGGATGACAACAAGTTTGTGCGTGAATTGACATTCAAGGTTTTACCTGGATCAGATAATAGCGTGATCAATAATCTAATTGTTTTTCTTCACGAAAAGCACCCAGACTACGAGATCGAGGTAAATATTGAAATCGAACAGTACGGCGACCCGAATAAATAAAGGACAGATATCCTGCCCTTTATTTTATTTAGAAATTTATTTGTGCTTGCAATCGCAGCAGTCTGCCTGTTTGAAAATTGTCTTGATTTTGAAAGTCTTCGAATCTTCGATTAGAAATAGTATACATTGCAACTAGTTCGAATGTTTTGTGTGGTTGCCACTCAAAACCAATTTCATATTCATTTACCTTGTAACTTCTTGCATCAAGCTCATGCTTTTTACCGCCTTCATAATACTGACCCCTTGCAAATGGTATTAACAACTGCTTGCCTAATTTCAACATATAGGATATGGTAATATACCCCCCTTGAAGATTTTGCACCTCAATAGAATCGGTAAACTTATTAAATTCAGGTCCTCTACCGAAATTATATTCTGCTTGTATTCCAAATGGTTTAGGATAAGAACAAAAGTTCCCGCAACCCGTTCATCCCAATAAGTTGATTCCTCATTTTTCTTCACCCCCGAAGATGTACTCAACAAAGTAAATTGTCCGCTATATGCCTGAATAGCAGGTTCTATAATTTGATTTTTAATCTTTATTGGACAACTAATTCTTGAAACAAAATGTAGATTATTATTCTTTTCAGATTGATTGGCGGTCTGTCCATTGTACGCTCCAAATGCAAAAACGCCATAATCACCAGATCCCCTTAGGCCATCCTTCACAAGTGATGAATAAAGTGCACGAGTTGCTTTAGGCGCCCAGTAAAAGAACGCTCCTAAATCTCGTTCATTCGACACCGCGCTGTTTAGTGCGTCATTACGGTCTAATGGCAATCTATTCTGACTTGATTGCATATTCTCAAAACCATAAGGAACTTTACTCTGACCCAAACGAATCCTAAATTCGTTATTCTTATCAAGGCCTAAATCAAAATATGCATCACGCAATTGGGCTAAATGTCCAGTACTTCCCGCTGAAGAAGCAAAATCAGGTTGAACATAAAAATAAACCCTCTTAGAGATTTGTCCATAAAATATTATCCGCATTCGACGAATAAAAAACCCTCCATCATTTCCCCAAGATTTATCACATTGCTCACATTTAAGGTCCGGATTTGTTTCAAATAAACGATTGTACCGTGTCTGCAAGTAGCCTCTTATTTGAACACTTTCATACCATTCTTTTTGCTTTTGCACTTCTGACAAAATAGGTTTCAAAAAATACTACTATCAACTTGAGCATAATCTTTAAATACTATCCCAAATAAAAAAATAAAAACAAATCTAATTTTCATGAGCTTTATAATTTTGAAAGCGCAAAACTAGCTCATTCACTTTTTATTCACATTGAGTTAAGCGCTACGAAAATCACACATTATTCATTATCAATAACTTATAAAGACTATGCCACCGTGCTTGGTTAAAATGCTTAATATTAAATTAACATTGTGTATTAACATTGAATGCTAACTATCTGTTTTCTGAATTTTTATAAATTAACATTGCTTACTTGGCTTGTTAACGTTATGTTTACGTTAACAATTATCATGAAAAAGTTGCTGATTAAAAAAACGAATACCTTTGGCAACAAAATAACAAATATGGCATCAGGTATTTTAAAATTCTTTTTACCGAAAGACAGGGTATTTTATACTCTATTTGAAAGCGCGAGCGCTAATTTGGAAACATTGGCGAAAAAATTAGTTCTCCTTGTAAATGAGGGAGACTTCAATAAACGCGCTCAATTGGTCAAGGAAATGGAAGACTTAGAGCATCAGAATGATTTGCTAACTCACAATATTTTTGTTGAATTGGGTAAAAATTTTATTACTCCATTTGACCGTGAAGATATTCACAGCCTTGCTTCCGCCTTGGATGATATTGCAGATTACATGTATGCGTGTGCTAAAAAAATCAATTTCTATAAAATTGATCCTACAACAGATTCGGGTGTTCAAAAATCAGCAGATGCTATTTTAATAGCTGTTTTAGCTGTAAACAGCGCCGTTGTTGAATTACGAAATCTAAAAAACACACAAAAGATAGTTGAATGCATAATCAAAATCAACAGCGCAGAAAACAGCGCTGATGACTTGTTTGATCTTAGTATTGAAAAATTATTTGATTCAGATGTTGACGCAAAAGAACTCATCAAAAAACGTGAATTGTACCAAGTTTTGGAAACTGTTACAGATAAATGCGAAGATGCAGGAAACGTTATCGAATCGATAGTTGTAAAATACGCATGATAATAGACCACAAACTTTAATTAAACCCGCATGTTAACTTTATTACTTATTGTAATTGTAATTGCGCTGTTGTTCGACCTTGTGAATGGCTTTCACGATGCCGCAAACTCTATTGCAACAGTTGTTTCTACTAAAGTTTTAACTCCCTTTCAAGCCGTATTGTGGGCTGCCGCCTTTAATGTTTTGGCCTTTTGGGTGTTCGATATGAGCGTGGGAAATACAGTTGCAAAAACGGTAGATAATTCAGCTATTGATCTTTGGGTAATATTAGCAGGCCTCTTAGCGGCCACATTCTGGAATTTATTGACCTGGTGGTTTGGAATACCTTCCTCATCTTCCCATACATTAATCGGTGGATTCGCTGGCGCTGCAATCGCACATGGTGGTTTTGAAGTTGTAAATTCTGTGGAGATTTTAAAAGTTATTGCTTTTATTTTTCTCGCACCAATTATTGGTGGTGTAATCGCGTTTATTATTGCATTAATAACAATAAGTAGAAGTTTTACGTGGAAAATTTTAAGTTACAGCATTTTAACAGCTTTGGTTATCTATTTGATGCTCTACATGGTAGAATACATGGATGTAAAACCAGCCATGATGTGGATTGTAGTAATCATGATGGGTATAACAGGATTAACTTATTTAGGATATCAGATTTTTTATGGTAAAAGACAAACGGCTATGCGTGAATCACACATGTATAAGCGTTTACAACTTTTATCTTCTGCAGCTTTTTCACTAGGCCATGGTGGAGCGGATTCTCAAAAAGTAATGGGTATTATTTGTGCTGCGTTGATGGTTTATGGAAACTATGCCCGAAAGGAAAACATAACAGTTGATAAACCCCTTCAAGTTTCTGAGTTAATTCAAATTGAACATAAAAACGAAGAAGGAAAAACTATAAAATTCAAACCAGAAATTGGTTCAATAAAAAATGTTTCTTTCTATGCTGATGGGGATAATATTATTGATGCCTCTACTCAAGAAGTTATTTTCCAAGAAAAAGTATTAGACTCTAATTATTCAAAAGCAACACTATTCACAACTTTCAAAGAGGCTGATGGAAAACTGGATAAATTGCATGTTTATTCTAAAGGAAAAAGTTTCTATGATTCAGAAACAGACGAGCTGATTTTTGATGACAATAAACTATCTGAAAAATACTCAAAGGCGGGTGTTTTTGTCAACTATGTGGATAAAAAGCAAGAAATTAGGGCTGGTTATAAACTAAAAGGTAAGATCCATTCCGAAACGATGCCATTTTGGATTTCCTTCGGATGTTATTTTATGATTGGGCTTGGAACGTTAATGGGTGGTTGGAAAATCGTCAAGACTATGGGAACAAAAATCACCAAAGTTACTCCGCTAGAAGGTGTTTGTGCAGAAACGGCTGGTGCCTTGACATTATTCACTGTTTCAAATATGGGTATTCCAGTTTCTACAACACACACCATTACTGGTTCTATAATCGGGGTTGGTGCAATCAAGCGATTAAGTGCTGTTAGATGGGGGGTAACCATCAATCTCTTGTGGGCGTGGATTCTTACGATTCCTGTAAGTGGTTTATTGGCGGCGCTAATCTATTGGCTCATCCAAATCGTAAAATAGACTAAGAAATTCTAGTCACCTCCTTGAGTGGTTCCAGGAATAATTTTAACGTTCCACAAACATTGTTTAGAGCCAATTGTTCTGTCAATATTGAATCAGGAAATCAATTAAAGCGTGTAAAATGAATAAATTTCTCTTCAATGGGTACTAATTCCGTTGTTTTTTCTTTTCCTTTTCGATAAATTCAAGTGATTTAATGAACCAATGGCTCTATGACAAATAAGATACTAAGCATAAAACCGCTCGGCTTTCAATGGGAGACTGCCGATCCATTCCTGTTTTGTGTTCATCACGAAGATCAGTACCCAAAGGGTAACGAAAAGCTTGGCCCTAATACTTCTTTGGGGGGGCGCTATTTAGGGCAAGACTTTATTTTAAAAGATGGATTTCGGATGTATCACGGAACGGAGATTCCAGGTTTTCCAGGGCACCCCCACAGGGGCTTCGAAACAATCACGGTTGTGAGAGAAGGCCTGATAGACCACGCGGACTCGACTGGTGCGCACGGAAGATACGGAAACGGAGATGTACAATGGATGACTGCTGGAAGAGGGGTGCAACATTCTGAAATGTTTCCTTGTTTAAATTTAGAAAGTGAAAATCCGCTGGAACTATTTCAAATTTGGTTGAATTTACCCGCTAAAAGCAAGCTTGTTGAGCCTCATTTTAAAATGATTTGGAGTGAAGACATCCCGAGTTTCTTGGAAAAAGATGACAGGGGAAATGCTACTAAAGTTGAAGTGCTAATAGGTAATTTCAAAAACCAAACTGCTCCCTCTGCCCCCCCTAATTCTTGGGCGGCAATACCAAAAAATGATGTTGGTATATTCAACATTCAACTTGATTCTCACGCTAAATTTATCATTCCAAAATCTGAATTCGTCATTAATCGCACGCTCTATTACTACGGCGGTAAAGGACTTAGCATTGAGGATCAAATAATTCCAAACTATCATGCTGTTGAGGTAAACGCTGCACATGAGGTAACCCTTATTAATGGAAATGAGCCAGGTAAACTTCTGATTTTACAAGGAAGAGCAATCAACGAGCCGGTTGTACAACACGGGCCTTTTGTTATGAATAGTAAGGCAGAAATATATCAAGCTTTTTCGGATTATCAAGAAACACAGTTTGGTGGTTGGCCTTGGCCTAAAAATGATTTGGTTCACCCGCGCGAACTTGGTAGATTTGCAGTTCATTCAGACGGATGGGAAGAGATAAGGGATTGATTAGTAGATGCGCCTTTAAGCGTCAAAAGGCAGGCCGCTAAGTTCTTTTCATTTTAAAAAACTCGTGCAACAATGCCGAACATTCTTTCTCAAGTATACCGTTAGTTACAAGTGTTTTTGGGTGATAAAGTTGATTTTGAAACCTTCCCGCTCCTCGTTTTTCATCCCTAGCGCCAAAAATAATTTTATCAATCTGCGACCAATAAAGGGCCCCAGCACACATTACACAGGGCTCCAATGTTACATAGAGGGTGCATCCCGTTAAGTATTTTCCTCCCAAATATTCTGACGCAGCTGTTATTGCCTGCATTTCAGCATGCGCCGTCACATCGTGAAGATGTTCTGTAAAATTGTGCGCCCGTGCAATTACCTGATTATTCGCCACCACCACGGCGCCAACAGGAACCTCATCGTGCTCAAATGCTTTTTGAGCCTCTTGCAAGGCTTGCCTCATAAAATACTCGTCATTGTAGGGTGAAATCACAAATCAATTTTTCTCAAAAATATATTTTTCTATTTAAATGAAACCCTTTTCTATTCAATAGAATTGGAAAGTTTCATTTAAATTTGATCAATCAAGATGTATTTTATGAACGTTCCGCAACCATTAGCCTTGGGTGACCTTATCTATATCACTGCCCCGGCAAAAGCAATAGAAAAAAAACATGTTGATTTTGCCATAACATTTTTTGAAAATGCTGGATTCAATGTCTTGGTTAGTAAAAATTGTTTAGGACAATACAATTACTTTTCTGGAACTGATGAAGAACGCTTAGAAGACTTTCAATTTGGTATTGATCATCCGGAGGTCAAAGCGATTGTTTGTGCAAGGGGCGGATACGGCTGTGTAAGAATCGTTGATAGAATTCATTGGGCCGGCATGCTTCGCGAACCAAAGTGGCTGGTTGGATTCAGTGATGTTTGCGTTTTCCATCAACATCTTCAACGATACAACCTAGCGTGTATTCATGGTTCTATGATTTTAAACTTCAGGGAAAACACAAAGGAAGCGTTAAACACACTTTTGATGGCGCTGAAGGGCGAATCGTTTTCTATTGAAGCAAGTTCTATCCACAACAAGGCCGGGCAGGCTGAAGGCACCCTCATGGGTGGAAATCTAAGCATCTTGTACAGCTTAATTGGCACGAACAATCAACCGGATTATTCAGATAAAATTCTATTTTTAGAAGACCTCGCCGAGCACCTTTAT
>CAMATR010000003.1 GCA_945861175.1 Chitinophaga pinensis
TGCCAAGAGATAGCGTTGGCACAAATGTAATTGATTTTAATTTTTCTGTTCGCTTGGAATCACTGCTCCACGGACTGATGTATGTAACCCCACGAAGCTGAGGATTTACATAGAGCATTTGCTTGTACAAGTACAATTCGTAACCCACATAAGCAGTAGCAAGAAAGGTTTCAACTCGGAGTTGTTTCAATCCCGGAGCATCAATATTAAAGTATTCCCATCCTACAATTGCTCCAATTACTGGGTTACTTTCTGTTTTGAACAATGGAATTTTATATCGAGCAACTGCAGCCAATTCAAAACCTAATCGAGCATTCGTGCTTTCAGGAACGTTTTCAAACATGCTCTTTTTCAAATCATTTGGCACATCAAGAGCGAGGGAATAGAGGCCTATATTAAAGTCATGTTTTTTAGATACTTTATACATGATTTGTCCACCAAAACCTTTGTAAATAAAACTCAAGGGCTCAACCTCTAAACGCCATTTTTTTGATGTGTCCTGTGTTTCGGATTGGGCTAACAAACTATTCGTCAAAAACAGAAAAGACCAAATACCTGAGAATACTAACTTTTTCATTGTGAATTTATTTGAATTAAAAATAACGATCTTTTAAAGAATAAAATGGAAAAAAATCATTTTTTCCATTGAACAATGTATTTGTAAATACAAAGAAACAATCTCTTCTGCTTATCTTTACACCTCATTTATTGATTATGTATAGATCACATACATGCGGCGAATTGCGCATTGCACATATTGGACATGAAGTAACACTAGCTGGTTGGATGCAACGTTCTCGTGATTTAGGGGGAATGACCTTTGTTGACTTACGAGACCGTTATGGAATTACTCAGCTTGTTTTAAATATGGAAGATAATTCAGAGTTGTGCGAGAAAGCAAGAAAATTAGGCCGCGAATTTGTAATACAAGTTGCCGGAATTGTAATTGAGAGGTCAAGTAAAAACAAGAACATTCCAACAGGAGAAATTGAGATTCAAGTTACTGCTTTGACAATACTAAATGCTGCAAAACTGCCACCGTTTACAATTGAAGACGAAACAGATGGAGGCGATGAGCTGCGCATGCAATACCGTTATTTGGATTTAAGAAGAAATCCGGTGCAACAGAAACTTATGCTGCGCAATAAGGTTGCTCTTGAAACGCGAGTTTATTTAAATTCCAAAGATTTTTTGGATGTTGAAACACCATTTTTGATTAAGTCAACACCAGAAGGAGCGCGTGATTTCGTTGTGCCAAGTCGTATGAACGAAGGACAATTTTATGCCCTTCCACAGTCGCCACAAACGTTCAAGCAGTTATTGATGGTTTCAGGATTTGATCGTTATTACCAGATCGTAAAATGTTTCCGAGATGAAGATTTACGTGCTGACCGTCAACCGGAATTCACGCAGATTGATTGTGAAATGGCGTTTGTAGAGCAGGATGATATTTTGAATACGTTTGAAGGATTAATCAAACATTTATTTAAGACTGTTCGAGGTGTCGAGTTCACTGAATCATTCCCAAGAATGGATTATGCCGAAGCGATGGCACGTTATGGATCAGACAAGCCGGATATCCGATTTGGGATGGAATTTGTGGATTTGAACGATGTAGCAAAAGGAAAAGGATTTGTCATATTCGATAGTGCTGAAGCTGTTATTGCTATCAATGCGGAAGATTGTGTGGAGTATACCCGCAAGCAAATCGATGAATTAACGGAGTGGGTGAAACGACCACAGATTGGTGCAAAAGGATTGATCTACGTGCGATGCAATGCCGATGGAACTTATAAATCATCAGTAGACAAATTCTACTCACAAGAAGATTTGGCTCAATGGGCCGAAAAAGCCAATGCTAAACCTGGAGATTTACTTTTGGTGTTGAGCGGTGACCTTGAAAAGACGCGTAAGCAAATGAATGAATTGCGTTTGCACATGGGAAATGAATTAGGATTGCGTAATCCGAATGTGTTTAAACCTCTTTGGGTACTGGATTTTCCATTATTGGAGTGGGACGAAGAAAGTGGCCGCTACCATGCCATGCATCACCCGTTTACTTCTCCGAAGCCAGAAGACATGCACCTGATCCAAACGGATCCAGGAAAAGTGCGCGCGAATGCCTACGACCTCGCAATGAACGGAGTAGAACTGGGCGGTGGATCGATCCGTATTCATGACCGCGATTTGCAATCACGCATGTTTGATTTGCTTGGATTTACGAAAGAAGAGGCGCAGGAACAGTTCGGATTTTTAATGAGTGCATTTGAATACGGCGCACCGCCGCATGGAGGATTGGCATTTGGTCTAGATCGTTTGGTGGCAACTATGGGAGGTTCAGAATCGATCCGCGATTATATTGCTTTCCCAAAAAATAATAGCGGTCGCGACACAATGATTGATGCACCATCACCATTGAACGAAGCCCAATTGAAAGAATTAGGAATTAACATCCTTTAATAAGAATTTATGAGCATACATCAGGGAAAACTTCAGATTTACAATAGTCTTTCGGGACAAAAAGAAAAGTTCGAACCGATCCACCAAGGTCGAGTGGGGATGTATGTCTGTGGACCGACTTTGTACAGTGAGCCGCACATGGGGAACATGCGCACGTTCATTAACTTTGACATGATCTACCGTTACCTCTTATTGCTTGATTATAAGGTGAAATATGTTCGCAACATTACAGATGCAGGGCACATTACTAATAGTTTAGGTGAAGAACAAGACAGCATTGGTTCCGCTGCACGTTTAGAGCAAGTTCAATCTCTTGAGATTGTTTATAAATACAATTCGAAATTCCAAGAATTACAGCGTATTTACAACATGTTGCTACCATCGATAGAGCCCACGGCGACGGCACACATTCAAGAACAGATTGAATTAATCGAGCAAATAATGGAAAACGGCTTTGCTTATGTAGTGAATGGCTCTGTTTATTTCGACGTCCGAAAATACAGTGAAAAATACGAATATGGAATATTGAGTGGACGAAAAATAGATGAACTAGCGGAAGAAACACGCACGTTGAATGCACAGGACGAAAAACGTTTTTTTGCGGATTTTGCTTTGTGGAAAAAATCCAATCCAGAAGACATGCAAATCTGGCGTTCTCCATGGGGAGATGGCAATCCCGGTTGGCACATCGAATGCACGGCAATGAGCACAAATTACCTCGGTTCACATTTCGATATTCACGGCGGCGGCATGGACTTAAAATTTCCGCACCACGAGGATGAGATTGCCCAAAGTTGTGGATCATTGGGCTGTAATCCTGCGAAATACTGGATGCACGCCAACATGCTAAATGTCAACGGGCAGAAAATGAGTAAGTCTTTCGGGAATTACTTTCTGCCAAAGGAGATTGTTGAGGGAACCACTGAATTATTCGATAAACCGTACAGTCCAAATGTTATTCGTTTTTGCATGATGCAGGCGCATTACCGCAGTACTTTGGATTTGTCACAAGATTCTTTGGACGCAGCGGAAAAGGGTTATACTCGCTTATCCGATGCTATGTTGTTATTGGATAAACTAAATACGTCGGCTGAATCATCATTTGATGTAAAATCAATCGTGGATTCTTTTTACAATGCCATGGATGATGATTTCAATGCTCCCATGCTCATTGCAAATTTGTTTGAAGCAGTTCGTCGAATCAATTTGGTGAACGACGGAAAAGAAACACTCTCTGCGACGGATAGAGACCTAATGAAAAAGGAAATGAAGGCTTTCGTTCTCGACGTGCTTGGACTTCAGGTAGGAGTTGCAAATAGTGATTCCAAATTAGCACCTGTCATGGACCTAGTGCTCGAATTGCGACAGCAAGCGCGCACCAATAAAGATTGGACAACCTCCGATAAGATTCGAGATGGATTAGCCGCTGCCGGGATTACCGTTAAAGATTCGAAAGAAGGCACGAGTTGGAGTTAACTTTTAATTATTCTCTTAATAAAGCAATCATCTTGAATTAATTAATTTGAGATAAACTTTTAAAGCAGGCATAATCAAGCCTTAATCTTTAAATGTTTTAGAAGCAGTTATTTCGCAGTGTTTTAAAAAACTGTAAAATGAAATCGTTTCTCCCTTTATTTATTCGAACAAGAATTAATTCTTATCTGTTCAGGTACAACAATTCATCTGTTAAAAATTCCATAATTGGATTAAGTTGTTTGTTTGTATCATTCTTTGCTGTTACGGAGCTAAGCGCTCAAACTACATTGGTTACTGGCGACATCGCAGTAATTGGATACAATACCAATGGTTCTCCAGACAATTTTTCAATCCTTATTCTGAAGGATCTTTCTGCTGGTACCACGTTCTACGTTAATGACAATGAATTAGCATCTTCTTCCTCAACTTCATTCACTGATTTATCTGAGGGTGAAGGGTCATTTACTGTAAAATCCGGCCAAACTATTGCGGCTGGTACAGTCATTAACTTACCATATGGTAACAATACAGCAGTGAATGCATCTACTTACGACTGGAGCAATACTAACTCGGGTTTGAGCAACAACAATGAGGAAATCTACATTTATACTGCATCAGCTATAACATCATCGACTCCAGATGCGTTTATCTATTTTGCCAAAATTGGATCGTCAACAAGTGCTGTGCCGTCAACTTTATCAACCGGTGTGTCTGCGATTACTCCATCGGGTACTGCTATGAGATACACTACTTCGGGGGCATTGTATACGAGTTGTAAATCAGAATTGTTAAATGCAATTGGTAATACAACAACTAACTGGAATTCAACAGGTGCAACGACTTTATCAAACTCTGACTGGACGTTCACAGTGCTTCCAAACTGCCCAATAACTGTAAACCTTAGCGTGAGTGCGGCAAGTGCAAGTGAGGCAAGTGCGACATCAATCACTATTACAGTCACAGCTTCGTCTGCAGTAAGTGTAGATGAAACCGTTTCGCTTGCAGTGAGTGGTAGTGGAATTGCATCAGGAGACTATATCCTTTCAAATACGACCATTACTATTTCATCAGGTTCAACGACAGGATCCGTTACAATTAGTATACTAGATGACATTCTTATTGAGGGAACAGAGACAGCAACCTTGACCATATCAAACCCTTCTGTTGGTTTGACTTTGGGTTCAACAATCACGCAGGACATTACCATTACCGATAATGATTTAGCATCTTTGGTAATTACTCCAACGTCGGGGGGAAATGCTGTAACAGAAGGCGGTGCAACTGATTCTTACACAGTGGCTTTAAGTTCATCACCAACTTCCGATGTTATTGTTTCTGGAACACCAAATTCTCAAGTAGGTATTTCACCTTCAAGTTTGACATTCACTTCTTCGAATTGGAATTCGCCACAAACGGTTACAGTATCAGCAGTTAACGATAATGTTGTAGAAGGAATTCACTCAGGAAGTATAAGTTATGCGGCAACATCTGCTGATGTTGTATACAATGGGATTTCAATTGCGCCACTTTCTGTTTCTATTACTGATAATGACTTGATGCATACTGTTGCCTTTGCGAAAGCTGATACTACCATTGCTGAAAACGGCGGGACAGTCAAGATCTGGCTAAAAGTGACAGCTGTTGGGAACGCTCCCGGAACAGTTGATTTGTCTCTTTCAAGCGTGAGCAACGCAACGAATGGATCAGATTATACTATTGCATCATCGACACTTTCTATTCCTGCAAATGCCGTTCTCAATCAATTGATAGGATTTGATTTAACCTTAAATAATGATGCTGACGCAGAATCAGATGAGTATTTGATATGTCAGCTCACAAATGCAAATGGCGCTGCAATAACCACGTCAGGAATTAAACAACACACATTGTATATCAGAGATAATGACTCTCCAGTTCCAACGGCTTCCAACGCCTTCACGCTAACTCAACTGTCTAGTTTCAGTAACGGTGCGGCAGGAACAAATTCTGCTGAAATTTCAGCCTACTGCTCAGTGAGTAAACGATTATTTATAGCTAACAGTGTAGCCAACCGTCTGGATATTTTAAACTATACCAACCCTTCCAGTCCAACGCTGATTCGATCTATCAACTTGGCCAATGCTCCTTTTTCTGGTTCCATCAATAGTTTGTACGCAAGCAATGGGAAAGTAGCTTTAGCATTGGAAGGATTATCAGATAAACAAGCAAATGGAAAAGTTGTATTTATAGATACGGCAGGAGCATACATCAGCGAAGCGCAAGTGGGAGCTATGCCGGATATGGTTGTCTTTAACCATGCAGGCACTAAGGTTCTTACAGCAAATGAGGGTGAGCCAAATGCTGCTTATACGAATGACCCCGAGGGCTCTGTTAGTATTATCGATATTAGTGCTGGTTTAGCTAGTCCATCCGTAACTACCATAGGCTTTACTTCCTACAATAGTCAAGCAGCTACTTTAAAAGCTCAGGGAATTAGAATTTTTGGATTGAACGCATCAGTTGCTCAGGATTTTGAACCAGAATACATTACGATTTCTCCAAATGATTCCACGGCATGGGTAACTTTACAGGAAAACAACGCCTTAGCTGAAATAAATTTATTCACCAACACGATTACAAAACTTATTCCACTTGGTTATAAGGACCACAGCCTCGCGGAAAATACGATAGATGCATCTGATAACTCCTTTGCTACCAATTTTTCAACTTTTCCTGTGAAAGGAATGTACTTGCCTGATGCCATTGCGCATTACTCTGTAAATGGAGTCAATTATCTTGTCACTGCGAATGAAGGTGATTCCAGAGCATATGCTGGTTTTTCTGAGGAATCGAGAATTTCAGGTTTGACACTTGATGCAACTGCTTATCCGAATGCGACTGAATGGAAAAATAACTCACTTTTGGGAAGATTGAATGCTACAAATAAAACCGGAGATACGGACGGTGATGGAGACATAGATCAAATCCATGTTTATGGTGCTAGATCGTTCAGTATTTGGAATCCAGCTGCTGCGAATCCTTTGGTTTATGATAGTAAAAATGAATTGGAAAAAATCACATTCAATCATCCCACTTATGGTTCGTTCTTTAATATGTCGAATACAGTTGGAACAGGTGCGCTCAAAAATAGAAGTGACGACAAAGGCCCTGAACCAGAAGGAGTTGCAATAGGTAAGTTAGGTAGTAAAACGTACGCTTTCATTGTATTAGAGCGTATTGGTGGAGTAATGGTTTATGACATCTCAAATCCTGCAGCTCCTCAGTATGTAACCTATATCAATAATAGACAGGCATCTACAGGTGATCGTGGTGCAGAGGGTATTATTTTCATTGATGCAGCGAGCAGTCCAAATGGGCTTCCTCTTGTGGTAGTATCAAATGAAGTCAGTAGTACGGTTACTACTTTTCAAATAAATTGTCTAATACTAAATCCCACTATTTCAGCAGTATCAAATACATTCTGTCCAGGATCAAGTTCTTCTTTGAGTGTATCGGGAATTTCGAACCCAGCATCTTATAGTTGGTCAAACGGTGCAACAAGTTCAACAATCACAACTGGAGACTATGGCACCTATACAGTTTCTGTCACCGATGCTAACGGATGCACATATTCAACTCCTGCAAAGGTTCTTGCTAATTGTGATAAACCTGATCTAAACAATAATGGAATAACGGATGTCGATGATTTCTTATTATTCGCCCCTCAATTTGGATCTTCATGCACTGGATGTACTTCTGATTTTAATCATGATGGTGTTGTAAATGTGGACGATTTCCTTCTTTTCGCACCAAGATTCAGCCAAACATGTAGTTGTGCACCGTAGTTCTTAAATGGCTTTTAATTGACTTAAGATAATTTTATCGATTTTTTATACTGGCCCATCTGCTAAAGATGGGCCAGCTTTTTTAATACTCAAGAACGATTTTAAGACTCCATAATTAATTAACCTTTAGAATATGTATAAAATTCATTCTAGGGTTTGTCATGGGAGTAAAGTATTGATTCGCTTTTAAAATAAAGATTTCTTCATTTATAGAATAATCGAACTTATTTAATTGCGTTGATGTAATTTTCAAATAGCTTTGCAACACGCACTAAATCAGAAGCACGAAAAATATGTTATCTCAAAATACTGACAAAAAACTCTTCCTACTTGATGCTTACGCATTGATCTACAGAGCTTATTTTGCTTTTGCAAAGAATCCTCGAATTAACTCAAAAGGGCAAAACACATCTGCAGCATTTGGGTTTACCAATGTTTTGATCGATGTGATTAAGAATGAAAAACCAACGCATTTAGCCGTCGTATTTGATCCCCCAGGAGGATCGGTTCATCGCCAGGCAGATTTTGAAGCATACAAAGCACACAGAGAAGAAATGCCGGAAGACATTCGTTCGATGATACAGCCTATCAAACAAATTATCGAAGCGTTTAAAGTTCCCGTGCTACAAGTAGACGGATATGAGGCCGATGATGTGATTGGAACCGTGGCAAAAATTGCCGAAAGAAAGGGGTATACAACCTACATGATGACGCCTGATAAGGATTACGGACAGTTGGTTTCTGATAAGATTTTTATGTACAAACCAGGAAGAGGTGGTGCACCAGCTGAAATTCTTGGTGTGAAAGAAATCTGCGAAAAATTTGAGGTCAAACATCCGCTTCAAGTAATAGATATTTTAGGCTTGTGGGGAGATGCTTCAGACAACATTCCAGGAATTCCAGGAATTGGTGAAAAAACGGCAAAAGCGTTGATTCAGAAATATGAATCAATGGAAAATATCATTGCCAATGCTCATGAACTAAAAGGAAAGCAGCAAGAGAATGTCATCAACTTTGCAGAGCAGGGTCGAATTTCAAAAATGCTTGCAACCATTATCATCGATTTGGACGTCGAATTTGACGAAGAGGAGCTCATTATGTGTGATGTAGACACAGAAAAGGTCAAAGAAATATTCACAGAACTGGAATTCAGAAACCTTGCCCGAAGAGTGATCGGTGAAGAAATTGTAGTAACTGCTTCCCCATCATCTCCCTCTTCCAAAGACTCTGGACAATTGGATCTGTTTGGTGTGCAAAGTATGTTGGTCGACCAAGATCCGACTCCTACAGCAGAATATAAAACCATAGCTACTGAAAAACCGAGCTATCACCTTATTACAACGCCGGAAGAACGAAAAGAATTGCTTGAAATTTTATTGAATCAAACACAGGTTTGTTTTGATACGGAAACTACTGCATTGGATGCTATGCACGCTGATTTGGTAGGGATATCTTTTTCCTATAAATCAAGAGAAGGTTTTTATGTAGCCGTTCCTGCTGATTTTGAAGCAGCTAAAAGTATTGTACATGAGTTTGCTCCATTTTTTCAATCTGAACAAATCGAGAAAATTGCCCACAATATTAAGTATGATTTGAAGGTGCTTCATCGTTATGCAATGGAAGTTGCAACGCCAACGTTTGATACCATGATTGCACATTATTTAATCAATCCGGAATCAAAGCAAAGCATGGATTTTCTTTCTGAATTTTACCTGAAATACAAGCCTATTTCGATAGAAACATTAATTGGCAAGAAAGGGAAAGGTCAAGGTAATATGCGTGACTTGAAACCTGAAGAGGTATCAGATTATGCGTGTGAAGATGCTGATATTACATTTCAATTGAAGCAACTTTTTGAGCCCGAAATTCAGAAGGAACATTTAAAGGATTTATTCTATAATATAGAGATGCCTTTGGTAGATGTTCTTAAAAATATGGAGCAGGAAGGTATTGCTATTGATGTGAAAGGTTTGAAGGAGTATTCTGCCGAACTAGAAAAAACATTAATTAATCTCGATATTCGAATCAAGGAGGAGGCTGGATTTACGTTCAATATTGATTCTCCGAAACAACTTGGAGAAGTACTTTTTGATCATTTGAAGATCGATGCAAAAGCGAAGAAAACAAAGACAGGACAATATGCAACCTCCGAGGATGTGCTTGTGAAGCATGAGAATGCTCATCCAATAATCCCCTTGATATTAGAATACCGCCAATTACGTAAACTAAAAAGTACTTATGTAGATCCGTTGCCAACGATGACAGATCGAATAGATGGAAGAGTGCACACAAACTTTATGCAAACGGTTACTGCAACGGGTAGGTTGAGTTCTAACAATCCCAATTTGCAGAATATCCCTATTAAAACAGAAAAAGGAAAAGAAATTAGAAAGGCATTTATTCCTAGAGACAAAGACCATGTTATAATGGCCGCGGATTATTCGCAAATTGAATTAAGAATCATTGCAGCCTTGAGTGGAGATAAATACATGATTGAGGCATTTAAAAATGGATTCGACATTCATACATCAACTGCGTCCAAGGTCTTTCATATGCCAATGGATGAGGTGACCAAAGAACAGCGAAGTGCCGCCAAAGCTGTCAATTTTGGAATTCTCTATGGGCAGTCTGCTTTTGGATTATCTCAGAGTTTAAATATTTCAAGAACTGAAGCAAAAGGCATTATTGATAGTTACTTTGAGCAATTTTCAGCTTTAAAAAAATACATGGATTCAATTGTCCATGATGCAAGAGAAAATGGATACGTTGAAACTTTGTCAAAAAGAAGAAGATATTTACCGGATATCAACTCTGCGAATGCCGTTGTTAGAGGCTTTGCCGAAAGAAATGCCGTGAATGCTCCTATTCAGGGCTCTGCCGCCGATATTATTAAAATGGCAATGGTAAAGGTGCAAGAGGAAATGAAGAAACGTAAATTGCAGTCAAAAATGATTCTTCAGGTGCATGATGAATTGGTATTTGATGTGTTGAAATCAGAAATTGATGTCATGAAAGTGTTAGTTAAAGATGCGATGGAAAATGCAGTTGAAATTGGCGTGCCAACCGAAGTGCAAGTTGACTTAGGGGATAATTGGTTGGATGCGCATTAAATAAATCAGGGATCTAGCCTTCAAAAGTTAGTTTCCACCCCCGGCTTTTGAGAACCCTTACAAGGGTCAAAAGTTCTTTTGCATTTGTAAATGTTTCGTAGGGCCTGGAAAAAACAATTGTATTCTTTTCTCGTCGGGCATTCATTTTTTCGTAAAAGGAATTTTCTAGCTGGTTGAACTCACCATTTTCAATTCCTTGAATATAACGACGTATCAAATCTGTGGCTTCATTTAAACTGATTTTAAAATCATTACTTTTCACAGAAGTGAATAAGTCAATGTGCTTTTTCGCCCTAGAAAACAAGACGTTCAAGCGCCGCGAACCGCCCTTTTGTGATAGGGGGCCGAAACGATGATGAAACTTACCTTCCGCGTCTTTTCCATAACCAAAACTAATCACTAAAAAATCACACTCATCACCCTGTACGTTTTCCAAAGCTTTAAAAAAGGCAGTGTTCTGCTCTATTCTTTCCGATAAAAGACCTTTACCCTTTTCCGATAATTCATTATAGATAGCAGTAAGCTGTGATTCCGAAAAAGCGACTATACCCAATGTTTCGCTTGCACAAACAAGTGCTTCAATTTTTTTGGCAGCGCATTTAGCTTCTAAATGATTTACCCCATCTTCATAAACCCCTGCTGTATAAAAAATGTTGATGGGAATTTTTTCGCTTTTTGGTGATGGAAATGCTAATAATTCATCTGAATAAAAATGTTTATTGGAAAAAGCAATAAGTCCGGGATGCTCGCTTCTGTAATGATGTTTTAACCAAATATTTTTCCAATGAAATCCTGATTGATGCAATAAATCGATTGTCTCAGTAGACCCAGCATTGAAATAATTACTTGGGGACATTTGTTGCTCATCACCTGCTACAACAATATCATTAGCACGATAGATAGATCCCAATGAATTTTGCAAGGGCAATTGGCTCGCCTCATCAAAAATACAATATTGAAAAAGTCCTTTTTGAAGCGGAAAATACTTGGCCACTTGGGAGGGATTGCTGAGCCAAATAGGTTTAAGAAGTGAAATCCAATATCTTGCTTCTGAAGCAAAAAGTTCGCGAAGTGTAGGGACGTTTCTTGTTTTGGAAAAAGCTTTTACAAGAATTGCCTTTCCTTTTTTTAAATCATTTCTAAAGACTTTTTCAGCTTCTGTAAGTTTATTTGGCGCTTTTTTTAATAGGCTTTGATAGTAATTGAATTGTTCGAATTGTTGCAAAGTAATTTCATTGACAAGCAACGAAGACTCTCTTTCCTGTTCGGCAATAATGACCATGCATTTTTCAAGAAGTCTTTCAGCATTGAAATCTTCGAACGAAGGAAAGTGGGTGACGAATTTTACCAAATTACTTTTGTAGACTGCTGTTTCATATTGCTCAAAGGTTTCAAATTCACTCAAATTTTTAACGATTTGGTCTGTAATTTTTTCTTTTTGATTAATAGTTTGAACAATTAATTCAAAATCCACTAAAATGGCATTGAAAATTGATTTTAAATCTTGATCTTCTTTAAATCGAAAGTAGGTTTTCAAATTCGAATAAAGTATGTTTAATAAATTATTTGTTGCCGCTATTTCCTTTTGCTGTACTTCCGTTAATTCCATCCAAATGCGTTCTTCTGCTGCTGAATAATGCATCAATTGCTGCTTTATAAATGGGATTTCATTCGAGGGGTCTTCAATACCAAGCTCCAATAATTCTAGCCTATATTTATGTAATTTTGCTTTAAAGTCACAAAAAAGCATTTGACTCTCTAGCAGTTCAGTTGCCTTTTCGGTAGAGAATGATGAATACTTTTTCCACAAACTTTTGAATTTCCAGCGGTCTAAAATTCCTCTTTTAGCGCTGAGGGTTTTCAAAAGATAAACCTGATCTTTATTAGGAAATTGTTTCCAGTTTTCAGAAATATTTTCAAAACTTTCTAGTTGAATCGCTACTCTTTGGTACCTTTTGCACAAGCTTATAAAGCGCTTGTGTTTTTTTAACTCGGGATTTAATAGCCCTGCATATTTTTTAAAAGTTACAGAGTTATAGAATTGAGATAAAGCGGCTTGCTTCATTGCTTTGGAAATATCTCCCCATGTTTTTAATGGAAATAACTTTGATAGATCATCTAGATCTTTTATCCACTCTTTTATCCGGATGTCTAATTGAGGAAATTGTGGTGAATAGATATATGACGCGGATAAGAAACCTATTGATTTATTGATGTTTTTTTTATAAATGGATTCAATTATCGGTCGAATTGCTATCCATTCTTTGATACTTGGAACATCACTCGAAAAAACGGATTTATTTAGCGAAAGATTTAAGGAGCGGACAATAAATTCAGAATACGAAACCCCTCCAATGAGAGCCTCTTTTTGGAGGGTGTCCAAGGTTTGTTGAAGGGCATCAATTAATTGATTAGAGATGATATATGAATTTTTTTTCTTAGGTTCAATCCGCTCCAATCGTTGCCAATTGCTTTTTAAATCGGCTAATAAGTCTAATGAGCGCGTAGAAGAGGAGGCAATAAAGCAAAAGTCTTCTAAACCAAGTTGCCGCATTTTTTTAACTAAAACTTCAAGCGCAACTCGTTTCTCTGAGACGATTAAAGCACTTTGTTTACCATGAAGTATTTTTCCAATAAGGTTTGTAAGGACCTGAGATTTACCTGTTCCTGGTGGACCCTGAATAACAACATGATGTTCATTTATTTCTTCAAACACATTCAGTTGTTCGGGATCAGCGGGCTCCAGCAACGAAGAGCTTAGTTTATTTTTCGAGATTTTTCGGGTAATGTTCGCTTCTCCTAATAATTCCTCAATAGCCGAATGATCTTCAGCAATGAGTAATTCTTCCAATTCCCGGAGGAGCGTATACCGATGATGATGAAAATTACCGATAAAAGAAATCTCTGAATTAACATTACTAAAACCAGCATTTCGTAGAAATGAAATTAATTCTTTTTCTGATAATTCTTCTTCAACTTGAAGCTCAAACTCATTCTTTAGTCTCCTTAAAAGGTAGGGATTAATAAATGAATCTTCTTCTTTTATTTCTATTATAATGTCGCCATTTACTTTATTGATAAAAGGCCTAAAGGGTTTTAATAAGAGTGGCGTATGAATTAATTTATCACCCCTTTCCCATAGTACACTTCCTTTCGAAACACAAAGTGGATAGCTGCCAGTTTCTTTTTCAAAGTGCCTAGCAGTATCTAATATTTTTTTTAAAAGAGCTTGTTTAGCGTTGTATGTTGATCCAATAATAACAGGGAGAACGGCCGCTGATAGGTGAACCAGGACATCATTGTTGTTGAAATCCCCACTCTCTTCAAGCATTGCTTTAATCTTCTCTTTTACCGCGGTCATTAGAAGTTAAAATTAAGAAAACTTATCTTCCAGGAACCACCAAAAGTCGTATTGTAGTTAATTTTGAAGGCATTATTTAAGATTAGTAAAGATTCATAACTTTGCTAAAAAATATTGTTTTATGAAATCACTTATTTCTTGTTTATTTTCTTTTCTGTTACTACCAACCATTTTTGCTCAACCTAACGCTACTGGTATCATTCATGACAATTATATTGGATCCGATTTCGTCCTTTACAATCCATCATCCATAGTAGATTCTAAAACAAGTTTTGCCATTACAACAGACTATGGAAGTTCTTATGTAAGCAACTTTTTTGCAAGGGATTACGCAATCTATAATGCTGATAATTACAAAGGAAGGCTTATTGATGGAAAAAAGAATGGTTATCAAAATAGAACCTTGGATGCCAATATTTTAGGCTTGAAATATGAAATTGATCATAAAAATGCAATTGCGTATAATTTTCGTTTCAGAACATTTTCAAATCAACGTGGGATTCCAGAAGCATGGAACGAAAATGCAGCAAACTATTACTATCCCAATCAAATAAATGTAGCGCAAGACATGTCGGGATTTTCGTTAAGTAATTTGCGTTTTACAGAACATGCATTTAGCTATGCAAAAACAATATTTGACAAAGGTCCTGAGCTATTAAAAGCAGGCGCCACATTAAAAATTTTGAATGGGTTGCGCACAAATTATTTTTATGCCAATAGCGGAACGATAAATTTTACGGACTCTACATATCCTTCTGCAACGATCACCAATCTAGATGCATCTTATGGAAGTGATTTTGGAACGGCACAGTCAAAATACAAAAATAGAGGACTTGGACTTGACATTGGGGCAACATATGAAATACGTCCTGATTTTAAGGAACAATACTATGAAATGGATGGTCAAAAAGACCTTGTGAAATATGACATGAATAAATACAAGTGGAAGTTCGCTGCGTCAATTACAGATATTGGTTCTATTAAGTTTTTAAAGGATACGGCTACGTCAAATTTTACTGTTCCAACTGTCAATGTTGATGCCAGTCAATTATATGATGTTGAAAACAACTTGTTTTTCCCGAATGGTCCAATTCAAGCAATGGCCATTTCTGGAACAAAGTCTGCAACTCAAGAAACTAAATTCAGAATGTCCATGCCAACGATGTTTCACGCAAGTGCAGATTATCATTATAAAAGGAACATTTATTTCAATTACAACATGTCAATTCCTTTGGGAGGTCCGAAAGACCCAACCAAAGCAAAATATGTTTTTGTACAAACAATTACGCCAAGAATTGAAAAGGAAATGTATTCCGTAATGATGCCGATTTCTCAAATGGGAAATGGTAAGTTTTATGTCGGAGTTGCAGGTAGATTGAGCCTCTATGGATATTCAGCTTTTATAGGATCGAATAACATCCTATTCATGTTTGGCCAAAAGTCTTCTTTAACTAGAAGTTTTTACATTGGCGCGTCCTACAGTGTTCGCTACAAAACACCATCTGACAAAGACAAAGACAAGGTTTCAGATTTGAGAGATCTATGCCCGAGTGATCCTGGTTTATTGTCGTTAGATGGCTGTCCTGATACCGATGGTGATGGCATTCCAGACAAGGAAGATTACTGTATTTATGATCAGGGACCATTGACAACAAGAGGTTGTCCAGATACGGATGGTGATGGCATCATTGATATGAACGATCGCTGTCCTGAGGTTAAAGGATTGGGTGTTCACTTGGGCTGCCCAGATAGAGATTACGATGGTGTAATCGATGTGGCTGATAAATGTCCGGATGAACCAGGTATTGAATTGAACAACGGATGCCCATTTGAGAACCCAGGTTGCTGCATGGACAATGATGGGGATGGAGTTTCCAATAATGTGGACAAGTGTCCGGATTTAGCGGGTTCAGTCTATAACAATGGTTGTCCAGTTGATAAAAACAACATTGACAAAATCAATGACAAAAAAGTTGAATTAGATCCGAATCACACCAATTCCCAAATAAAAGTATTGAGCAATAATGACACTATTCGAAACGTACTGACATCCCGAGATCAGCTCAACAAAGTAATGGAGAATAAAACGGTAATAAAGGAATTGAACGTTTATTTTGATTCAGATCAATCCAATATTTCCACCACTGAGCAAGAAAAGTTCGATAAATTTATGACGGACATTAAAAAACAAGGTGCAGCGGTAACATTCATTGTTGTAGGAAATACAGATAGAGATGGAAGTTTAGATTACAACTTGATTCTTTCAAAGAAACGTGCTGAAACCCTTATGCGAAAAATTGTTGACGCAGGTTACCTTGAACAAAAAGTGACAGTTTACTATTATGGAGAGGAAAAGTCTCTTTACAAGGAATCATACTCAGATGAGCAAAAGAGACTAGACAGAAAAGTTCAAATTAAAGTAATAAAAGTAAATTAAAACATGAGTAACTACAAGAACATAAAGTTTGGTACGAAGGCGATACATGCCGGGGTTCAGCCCGATCCAACGACTGGCGCGATTATGACGCCCATTTATCAAACCTCTACTTATGTGCAAGAGGCACCGGGAGTGAATAAAGGGTTTGGTTATGCACGTGGGAAAAATCCTACGAGAGAAGCTTTGCAAGATGCGTTGGCAGCATTAGAAAACGGAAAACATTGCGTTGCATTTAGCAGTGGTGTAGCTGCTACAGATGCCGTATTGAAATTGCTTTCCCCAGGCGATGAGGTTATTACCGGCGATGATCTTTACGGTGGCACGTACCGCTTGTTTACGAAGATTTACGAAAAATTTGGCATCAAATTTCATTTTATTGATTTAACAGATGCGAGCAATTTGCACAATTATATCAACGAAAACACACGATTGATTTGGGCTGAAACACCTACCAATCCGACCATGCAGATCATCGATATCTCGGCTTGTGCAAAAATTGCGAAAGAGAAAGGAATTGTAATGGTAGCGGATAACACGTTTGCATCTCCCTACTTGCAAAACCCGCTCGATCTGGGAGCTGATATTGTTATGCATTCCGTAACAAAATATTTGGGGGGACACTCAGATGTGGTCATGGGTGCATTGATCACTAACAGTGCAGAGTTGCACGAAAAACTTTATTTTGTTCTCAATAGTTCTGGGGCGAATCCCGGCCCTATGGATTCATTTCTTGTTTTGAGAGGCATAAAAACGCTACATCTTCGAATGGAGCGTCATTGTTACAATGGTAGAATCATAGCAGAATTCTTAAAAAACCATCCAAAAATCGAAAAAGTATATTGGCCTGGTTTTCCCGAGCACCCAAATCATGAGATAGCTAAAAAGCAGATGCGTGATTTTGGAGGAATGATTTCAATTGTTTTAAAAGATAAATCGATAGAAAACACTTTTAAAGTGGCATCTTCTTTTGAAATATTCTCCCTGGCTGAGTCTTTGGGTGGCGTAGAATCTTTAATCAATCACCCGGCTACAATGACCCATGCTTCCATTCCAAAAGAGGAAAGAGAAAAAGCGGGAGTTGTCGATAATCTGTTAAGACTGAGCGTAGGGGTGGAAGATGTTGAAGACCTGATTGCGGATCTTGAACAAGCGTTGGCTTAATTGATTTTATGCGTGTTTACATAACAGGTGTTTCAAGTGGCTTAGGAAAAGCGCTCGCCGAGTCGTTTTTGAATGAAGGCAACAGTGTTATTGGATTGGGTCGCCGAAACAATATTGAACATCCAAACTTTGAGTTCATACATTGTGATTTGAAAGATCCTTCTTTCATCGAACAATTTAAATTTATCCCCGATGAAGAAGGCTGCATTCTGATAAACAATGCAGGAGTTTTAGGTCCTCTGAAACGAATCATGGATCAGCAGTCAAATCAGATACAAGAGGTAATGACCGTGAATGCTTTGGCTCCTATGTTGCTATGTCAGAAATTTCTCCAAGAGATTCCTGTAAAAAAAAGAACCGCTATTTTGAATATTAGCTCGGGTGCCGCAAATCGAGCGATACCATCATGGGCAACCTATTGCGCTTCAAAAATTGCTCTTGATCGTTTTTCTGAAAGTATCTATTTAGAGGAGCTAGAAATGTCGCGCTCTTTAAAAGTTTATTCGATCGCTCCGGGAGTTGTCGATACACCTATGCAGCAAGCAATTCGTTCAGCAAGTGAACAGGATTTTTCTGATGTGGCTAAGTTTCAAGGTATGAATGAAAATAAACAGTTGTTAACGCCGAATGAAGTTGCATTCAAAATAGTGAGGTTTCTTGCACTTCCCTTTGATGGAAAAGTAGTTCATTCCATCAACGAATTAGGTAATTAAGTTTTCAATGCTTCTTCCTTAAAGAGTTTATCCTTCAAAATCAAAGGTTAGTTGGCCTTTTGAATACCATATTTGCCGTTCAAGGAATTTATATTTTGCCTCATTCAAACCTTTTAGTATTTTAGAACGTTTTTAAATAAGCAAAATCAAGCTAAATTATATGAAAAGAACAG
Source organism: Chitinophaga pinensis (assembly GCA_945861175.1). Classification (GTDB taxonomy): domain Bacteria; phylum Bacteroidota; class Bacteroidia; order Flavobacteriales_D; family Crocinitomicaceae; genus M0103. The sequence continues at coordinate 18,716 of CAMATR010000003.1, forward strand.
CTCTTTTAATCGGTCTATTCTCCTATACCGCTTTGTTCAGCCAAATGCCAGCCCGTAAAATTGATATGGATAATGTGCGTCAAGGTGAGAATGTAGAATATTGTGTAACGCACAAAAAAATGAATGAACTCAAACAAAATCCAGAGTTCATGAAGTCTTGGTTGAAAGACCAGGCCGATCAACAAGCAGCCATGCAATATAAATCAACTGAAAAAGGAATAGTTTATAAAATTCCCATTGTTTTTCACGTTTTGCATAACAATGGCGTTGAAAATATCAGTGACGAGCAAATTATTGACCAGTTAGAGATTTTAAATAGAGATTTTAGATTATTGAATACGGACGCAGCGAATGTTCAATCCGCTTTCTCAGGAATGCCATCAGATGTTGCAGTAGAATTTGTGTTGGCAACAAAAGCGCCCAATGGTGTTTGTTTCAAGGGAATAACAAGAACAATTAGTTCACTGAGTTACGATGGGAGCAATGGTAGTGCGCAGGTCACAGAGGTTGTTAATGGGAATGATGTCTACAATGGTCAATGGCCAGGGAATAAATACTTGAATGTTTTCGTTGTTGCTGAGGCTGGTGGAGCAGCTGGTTATACATACAATCCAGGTTCTTGGTCAGCTTCGCAAATGGGAAATGGTATTTGGATTCTGCATGACTATGTAGGTTCTACGGGCACAAGTTCTGTTCAGACTAGTCGAGCGTTTACTCATGAGGTTGGTCACTGGTTAAACCTTTCTCATACTTGGGGGCCTAATAATAATCCAGGCAACGCTTCCAGCTGCAGTTCGGATGATGATGTAGATGATACTCCCAATTGTATAGGTGTTACTTATTGTGGGCTCAATGTGAATTCTTGTAATGCTGTTGATCCCTATTTTGGGATCGACCAAAAGGATAATGTAGAAAACTACATGGACTATTCGTATTGTTCCAAGATGTTTACTCAGGGACAAGCAGACAGAATGAGGGATGCATTGCAGGTGCAGAACACAGGGAGAAAAAACCTATGGCAGGCAGCTAATTTACTGGCAACTGGTGCAGACGGATCAGAATACTTATGTAAAGCAGAATTTACTTCAAACAAAACAGCTGTTTGTATAGGCGAGTCGATTGCATTTGCAGATGATTCGTACAATGTGGTCACAGGATGGAATTGGACTTTTGAGTCTGGAAGTCCAGCTAATTCGACAGAACAAAACCCCGTTGTTGTTTATAACACACCTGGGGTTTATTCTGTAACTCTAACTGCAACAGACGGCTCTAATTCAGATACAGAAATAAAAACCGCACATATTCGTGTTTATCCTTCTTCAACCACTTTACCTTTCTTTGAAGGATTTGAGAATTATACAACCTTATCCGGTTTAGTAAATTGGGAAGTATTTAATGGAAATAGCAATAACACATATGTAATTGATAATACCGTGGCTCACTCAGGTGCGAAATGTGTGAAAGTTGCAAATTTTGGACAGACAGGGTCAAATATTGACGAACTAAT
>CAMATR010000004.1 GCA_945861175.1 Chitinophaga pinensis
TCTGTTCCCGGTAAGAATCCAGGTACATCCTCAAAAACCAATAACGGAATATTGAACGAATCGCAGAAACGGACAAAACGTGCTCCTTTGCGCGATGCATCAATATCTAAGACACCAGCTAAAGCTGCCGGTTGATTTGCTATAATCCCAATAGATCGGCCTTCTAATCGAGCAAATCCAACAACTATATTTTTCGCAAAACCTTCATGAACCTCTCTAAAACTATTGTCATCGATAACACACTCTATTATTTTACGCATGTCATAAGGCATATTCACATTTTCAGGCAAAATTGCTCGAATAGTTTCTTTTTTCGTGGGGTTATAGCTAAACTGCGTTGGTTGAGGTGCCATTTCGCTGGCATTCTGAGGAAAATAAGTAACGAGATCACGTACCTTTTTCAAACATTCTACATCATTTGTAGCGGTAAAATGATTTACTCCCGATTTCTCAGCATGTGCTTTCGCACCACCAAGCTCTTCCGAACTGACTTCTTCGTGTGTTACTGTTTTAACCACGTTTGGTCCTGTGACGAACATGTAAGAGGTTTCCTCCACCATGAAAATAAAATCTGTCAATGCAGGGGAATAAACTGCTCCCCCAGCACATGGTCCCATAATTACCGAAATCTGAGGCACCACACCAGATGCTCTTGTGTTGCGATAAAAAATATCCGCATAACCAGCTAAAGAAACAACACCTTCCTGTATTCTTGCTCCACCAGAATCATTTAATCCTATTACTGGAGCACCATTTTTCATGGCTAAATCCATAATGCGGCAAATCTTTGCAGCATGCGTTTCAGACAATGAGCCACCTAAAACAGTAAAATCTTGCGAAAAAACATAAATCAATCTTCCGTGAATCGTACCAAATCCAGTTACAACTCCATCCCCAGCAAAGTGCTGCTTTTCTAGGCCAAATGTAGTTGCTCTATGCTCCACAAATTGTCCTATTTCTTGAAAAGTCCCTTCATCCAGAAGCAAAGTAATCCGCTCACGAGCTGTCAATTTTCCTTGCTGATGCTGTTTGTCGATGCGGGGCTGGCCGCCACCTAGCTTAGAGGCTTCTCGTTTTTCGATTAGGACTTTATCTCTACTCATTTTCTCAAGGTTCAACTATTAGAGCCAAATATACTTTTAAAAACAACTTAATCACCTTTCAAATATGTGGATAAATGACTTTTTCGTTTAAATTTGTCCAAACTTAAAAAATCTATAAAATGAAAAAAATGATTAACCGTAGCTTATTTCTACTTGTTGGATTAGCGTTTGTTTTTGCATCATGCGGAAAATATGAGGGGGGGCCAGGACTTTCTTTATTAACTAAAAAGGCACGTCTTTCAGGAACTTGGGATGTCTCTTCTATTGAGTATGCTAATGGTGATGTTATCACATTTGAACCAAATACGTCTTCATTGACTTACGAAAAAGACGGTTCATATATGGTATCCATAACAGTATTTGGTTTTTCGTCATCAGACTCTGGAACATGGGAATTCAATTCTGAGAAAACAGCGATTGTTTCGACCACCGATGGGAGTACAAATACTACAGATCCTATCTACAGATTGACTAGTGAAGAACTTTGGTTCAAAGACGCAGATGGTGATATTACGAAATACACTAAAAAGTAATTTGATTCAAACTTATAAAAAAGGCTGTCTCATTTAGATGGCCTTTTTTTATATCGCACCTTTCGCTTTTAACTCAATGTATTTGTTGATTGTTTTAATACTCAATTCTGCAGGAGTGGTTAAAATAGTTTGAATTCCGTTTCTATTTAATTCCAGCGCAATGCGGTTTTGTATCGTGGCCATTCGTTCAGCCACTACAGATTGAAAAAGTTCTTCTACTGTGGCTATTGGATTATGAGCCATTTCTTTTAAATCGCTATTTTCAAAAAAAACCACTAACAATAAATGCTGTTGATTCAACCGACGAAGCATTGGCAGATTTCTTCGCATCGCAAATTCTGTTTCAAATTGAGTAAAAAGAACTAGTAAAGATCTGGTTTTGATGCTTCGTCGTATAGTCTGAAAAAGTAACTCATAGTTTGCTTCGAAAAAGTTTGTGCGCTGATTGTACAATTCATTCATTATCCTTCGCAGCTGGCCATCTTTTCTGTCTGCAAGTAATTGAGATCCTATTTTGTCAGCAAAAGTCAATAATCCTGCTTTATCTCCTTTTTTCAAAGCAATATTGGAAAAAACAAGTGTGGAATTAATCGCATAATCCAATAAAGACATGTCCTCAAAACGGTTTTGCATACTGCGACTTTTGTCAATAATACAAACTACATGTTGTGATTTTTCTTCTTGGTATTGATTCGTCATCAAGTCGTTTTTGCGACTTGTTGCTTTCCAATTAATTCGTTTTATATCATCGCCTTGCACGTAGGATTTTATTTGCTCAAATTCATTCGTGTTGCCTAATCTTCTGATTTTTTTAATCCCCGTATTTAGCTTTTGTTGCTGGAAAACTAATAGCTCATATTTTTGCATTTGTAAAACAGATGGATATACCTCAACTTGCTGCTCTGCCTCAAAGATTATTCTTCTTTCTGTCAATCCTAACAAAGACGACATCATCAAATATGGCCGACCGAAATCATGCTTTCCACGCTCCTTGGGGCAGAAATAATATGTTTTGTGCATTTCCTGATTAGCCGGAATAAATCCAGCAAAGACTGTTGAGCGATCTGCTATTTCTCTTGGAAATGACTCATACAATTTTATATATACCGACTGTCTCAAATCATTTATCAAAATCAATGTAACTTGGTTCTTGTCCCCCAAATTCATACGGGCAGCTGTTTTGCGCTCAAATCTCAAAGGATTCTTGTAAAGATATAGCAACATCACATCAATAATTGTCAACCCAAACAAAACGAATAGCACTATAAATGCCAACAAGCTGATTCCATTATAAACATAGGCAGTCGCAAACAATAAAATCACTATTGCATAGAGCCAAAAAAATAATCGGCTTAAAAATATGGAACCAATAAATCGCATTAACGAGGCACCTCTATGGATTGTATTATTTCTGCTATGATTTGTTCAACTGAAGAACCTTCCATCTCGGCTTCAGGCGTTAGTATAATTCTATGATTAAGAACCGGTGTTGCAACAAACTGAATGTCTTCTGGCGTTAAAAAATCTCTCCCTTTAATTGCTGCAATGGCCTTTGATGATTTTAACATTGACAAGGATGCGCGCGGTGAGCCACCTAAATAGACTTTTCCATGATTCCGAGTTTTATGCGTAATCGCTGCAATGTATTTCACCAAATTATCTTCTACAAGAACCCCCTCAACTATCTTTTGTGCTTTTCTAATTTCATCGGTATTTAGCACCGCTTCTATTTTGGATAAGTCTGGTGAAGAAAGATTGTTTTTGTAGCGATGCATAATTTCTTCCTCCTCATTGAGCTCAGGATAATGAACCTTTACTTTGAACAGAAATCTATCGAGCTGGGCCTCTGGAAGGTTGTAAGTTCCCTCCTGCTCAATTGGATTCTGAGTGGCTAGAACTAAAAATGGGAAATCCATATTATACTGAACGCCATCATAAGTAATTTGTCTTTCTTCCATCACCTCAAAAAGTGCGGCCTGAGTTTTTGCGGGGGCGCGATTAATCTCATCAATCAGCACTATATTTGAAAATATTGGTCCTTTTTTAAAATTGAAAGTTGCTTCTTTCATATTAAAAACACTAGTACCGAGTACGTCTGAGGGCATAAGGTCAGGCGTGAACTGAATTCTGCTAAAGTCTATATTCAGTGCCTTTGCCAATACTTTGGCTAAGAGAGTTTTAGCCACACCCGGAACGCCCTCTAACAACAAATGGCCATTCGCAAAAATTCCAGCAAGCATTAATTCTATCGCTTCATGTTGACCAATAACAAATTGTGACAACAAAGTCCTCACCTCGCTTACTTTCGCTGTTAACCATATTTGATCAACTTTTGACCTTTCAAAACCAAAGCCTTCTTGCCCAACATTGGTCGATTCAGGAGACATTTCACTTGATTGGTTATCATTTGTTTCTTCTGCCATTAGTTGTTGTTTTTAAGGTCATTATTTATAAATCTTTCTAAATGGATTTGATCAAATCTACTGATTTCGTTCCATTTTATTTTCAATTTTTGCCCTCCCTTGAAAAAGCATTCCATGCCATTTTCGTCATTTTCCAAATTCAATAAATCCTGCCATAAGTATTCTTTTTTTCTACCAAAAAGTGGATAATGAATGAGCCCTTGCATGCTATAATTAAGCACCGGTAGCGATAAGCTACGAATAGCGACAAATATATTTACTGTTCCAATCGGCAAGCATAAAGCACCAATTCCAATACCTTTGGCTAATAACCAAAATCCAAATAGAAAAAGGACAAGGCCACTGATCAATACACTACTTGAAATCAATAACTCGCGCCTTACTTCACCCCCAACCTTATTTATCTGCCGAGGAATTTTTCTAAGCTGAATCCCGGATGCAGCAATAAATAATTTAATCCGTTTGTTTATTTCGAAAAGATACGCCTCATCGACATTGATTTTCACTTTCGTTTCCAACAATAAGAGAAGTTTCAGAATTTCATCAACCGGCACATTTGATTTTTGAGAAAGTGATTCAACAGTGCGTTCTCTGTAGTTGTTACTTTGCTTTAAATCAAGGAAAAAAGAACGCTGAATTAGATCGTAGAAATTCTTTTTTTGCAGCTGTAGTAAACCGTGTGGGTTTTGTCTACTCATAAAAATTGTAGCAACTGTGCGAGAAAATTCAACAGATGTGTTTCTTTTTTTTGCTTTCAACTGAATAACTGGTCGTTGACGTTTTATCCTAAAAAACAAAAATAGGATGAAACCACAAAAAGTAAGTAACATGCCCAAGCGCAGATTTGAATTACTAAACAAAAACTGCAAATAACTTTCATCCCTTTCTTTGTCTTCATTGGCCATGTCTTCATTGGCCATGTCTTCATTGGCTTTTGTAAGTTGGGCAAAATCTAACCAATACGCATTTCGGTCTTTTGGAAATGCTTGTAACACGAATTTTGCCTGCCGAGAGCCATCCTTTTTCAAAAGCTGATAATTTAAGAGCGTTTCGGGCATAGTCTGCAAGTAAATTTTTCCCTTTCCACGATTAAAAACAATAAAATTGGGATAATCCCCATCTTCCTTAATAGATGAAAGGAGTTTTAACTCCTCACCAAAAATGGTTATTTCGTCAAAAACAGCCCATTCACGGGCTATTGCATCATTTTGAAAAACAGCATTGAAACTATATGATTTTTCTTTGTTACTCGAGAATGGTGCGATTTCATCCAACACATGAACCGTTGTCTTTGATTCATACTCATAGGTCATTTTATAGGATTGAAACAACTCCTCTATAACATTCCTAGTCATTTGGTCACAACTTAAAAACAAAGTGTTTCCCTGCTCAACCATTTCAATAACGTCTTCCAACTCTCTATCCTTAAGCGCAAAATTTTCACCAACAAAAAATAATGTAGCATCCATTTCCACAAGTGAATCCATGGTCTTGGGATTAGTCAAAGGATAAATAGCTCTTTGATCTGTCAATCGCTCTTTTAAAAATTTACTAAATAAGAAAAGTCCTTTTGGTTCTAAATCGTTTAGACCATATTTTTTAGCCCAATCTGCAGAAATATATGCTGCTTGAGTTTGGCGACTCTCGGAACCAAGACCTGAAAAAAGGATGAGTACAGCAACGATTATTGCAAAAACAAAAACAACAAGAACTTTAATCTTAATCGACATTTACTTTCTTTAATTGCTGGTAAAAAAAATGCAATGATGGTTTCAACTCATTAAATACTGCTTGGTTTATCTCATATTTTCCATACCATACCAATTCATAAACGCCGGCACATTTTGAAAAACTTTCATACATACTTTTACCTGTCAATTCTAACTGATAATGATGGTTGGTTTTTTCCTTTTTCCATCTAATTAATTTCAACCGAATCAATTCCTTCAAAATCGCAGTGAAATAAATTCGAATTGCTTCACGGTACCTCTCCCTCTTGATGGCCAAGTCTAGTAAGTAATCTAATTCAGTTTGGCTAACTAATTGAGGGTTCCAATTCAATTCTTCGCTCTTGAGTGGTGCATTCCTTCGTGGAATTCTGTTCTTTAGCCAAAAGTATAATGCAATAATCACGGCAATAAAGATGAAAACAATTAGGATCGTTCTCCAAAAATTTGGTGAGTTGATGGAAAAATCAACATCCGGTATTAAATCTGGCCCATCATAATCCGGTATTTCAATATCAGGTATTTCTAATGGTTCCGGTTTCTTTACCTCAGGGGCCCGTTCTGCCTCTCCTTCGGCATATCCGTATCTTTTTAATCTATCTCTTTTAATCATTGCATCGTTATTCTCGATGCCAGCGCTTGATTGATCTATAGATTCATTAGATGAGTAGTCGTACCATCTAATTGCCGTTGGCCCGTAATTTCCCCATTCTTGAGGGCCTTTGTATTTTTTATCTTTACGGTATTCAATGGTTTTTTTACCAATAGGAGATGCATGAGCGACTGCCAAAGTGCTCATAAAAAGGGAAAAGCCTATTTGCAACAACTTATTCAAAATCTTCCTCTGACTCTTTGTATCGATTCGTTCTACCAAATTTATTAAATGCTTCTTTCAGAGATCGTGCTTCTTTCTTTTCTAATTCAGAAAAATAACAAACGCCTATTATTACTGCAAAATATGGTATTAACAGAAAAACAAAGGTTACATAAAAAATTTGTCTGATTATATTTCCATAGACAACCGCATGGTCAGAATAAAGCTCAAAGAAGCGCCTTGCTGTTTCTACAAGCATATCGAGTAAATCCCTAATTTCAGGTTTATTGGTGTATTCATTGTGTATGCTAAAAACTAAAGCAAATGGTTGCAATAACAAGCAAACAAATAACAAAACGGCTATTAACGAAATAAGGGTGTTTCCATAGCTTCCTATCCCAAAGCCAAAACCCTTAGAAAGTTTTTCCTTGAGTGAACCCTTTTCATAAAATACGACTATCGGTCCAAGTAAACTGACAATCGGTATTATCAAAAGCGCAGGCAAAAGAATATACCATGGTAAACAAAATACAATTACGAATAATAACAAGTTTGCTAGCCAAACTTTAACTATGTTTTTCCTTGCAAAAATTAAAAAGTCGCTTTTCGTTAGCTCTTTTCCTGAAGATATAAATGTCCAAAATACTGATAGAAAAATCAATGAAAAAACAATTGTCCATGAAAAAGCAATAATTGGATCCCTAACAGAAACAAAGTCGATGCCAAACATCACTGTAAGTTGTCCCATCCAATCAAACCAATGCTCAATTTCAAGATCCTCAATCCTTGAGTAGTCCTGAATAGCGACTAAAATTAAAGCGAGTGGCAGTGCGTAAGTAATGATTGGCCGCATGAATTTATGGAAATTCAAACGGTAAAACTGAAAGGTATCAAAAAGTATCTCTCCTGAATTTCTAAGTTTGTACATTATCCATTCTTTCTTTTCCTTTCTTTCTAAAAGCTCCTCATTATCAATTAAATGTGGGTATTTACGCGCAACTATTATAGGATAAATTACATAAACAAAAAGTATCATTAAGAAAGAAAACGCGATGAGAAGCCACTTTGACCAATCTGGAAGCACATCGTAATTATGAGTCACAAAACTTTCAAGAAAACCTGCTGCTATTATAAATGGCACAAGACTCAACATGATTTTAAGCCCTCGTTTCGCTGACAATTGAAGTGCTTGGAGCCTAGTATAAGATCCTGGAAATAACAAACCGCTTCCAACTGTTATTCCAGCTCCACCAGACAAAACAATGGAAGAAATTTCAAAAGCACCATGAATCCATATTCCCAAAAAACTAGTTAAAAGTAGTCCTTTCAAATAAAAATAATACTGAAAAGACCCTAGCATAACACCATTAGAAAATAAAAGTAGATGTGTACCAATCGTAAAGAAAAATCCCACGAAAAATGTCAAAAAAGAAACTTTTAAGTTGTTGGTTGTAATCATAATAAACATCGCTGTTTGATCCTCAGAATCATACACAGCAAGAGGATTTCCCTTTGCAATGTTTTCCAGTGTCATCTCTACGTATCCATCCCCCAGCACAATTCTTGGAAAGTCTGGATTAACGAGGGTAGTAAGGGCACCAAGAGTGGCATAAACTAGAAAAGCAATGAATGCAAATAGCAGATTTTTCCTTGATCTATAAATTTCAAGTGGAAGCGAGACTTGCCAAACATTTATCAGTTTCTTAAGTGACTCTCCCTTCTGTTTGTGAACGCCGGAAAAAACCTTTTGAGCTAACTGATTTAAATAAACCCTAACCGTTCTTCTTTTGTAGAATGTTTGAGCATAACCCAAATCATTGGTGATATCCATATATAAATCACTCAATTCCTCTGGGTCTTCTGACTTTGAGGCATAGAGCTTTTCAAAGCGTTCCCACTTTTTCTTATTTTGTTCTATGAATGAGGTTTCTTTCATGCCGTACTAAGTAAATGTAGCGAATACATTGAAAGCCAATAAAGCATTGTGGAAAAATCTGCTTATTTTTTTTGTGAAAAAGGTTTCTTTCGAAATGTCCTATTATTTTGTTTGGGTGCAATTTTAAATTCTGGTCCACCGCCTAGTATTTCTGGGAGCGGAAGTCTGGGAATTTCAGTCTCAATCAATCGCTCAATCTGCACCAATTTCCGCATATCTTTCTCATTCACTAGGGTTATAGCTTCACCCTTGGTATTTGCTCGGGCAGTTCTTCCGACTCTGTGAACGTAGTCTTCAGCATCAAATGGCGTATCGTAATTAATCACTAAATTGATTTCTTTTATATCAATACCCCTAGCCATAACATCTGTAGCTACAACTATTCGAATTCTTTTTGACCTAAATCCCCGTAAAATTTCCTCTCGTTGATCCTGCTGTAAATTCGATGAAACACCATGAGCTGAAAAGCCACTTTTTTTAAGCGAGTATACAATTTCATTTACCTTACTTTTAGAAGATGTGAAGATAATGATGCTGTTGTATTCTTTTCTTTCAGCTAAAACCTGAGCAATTAATGGAACTTTTTGATTGTCGTAGACAAAACACACCGATTGTTTGACCCCTGCTGCTGGTTTGGAAACTTCTAATGTGATCTCTTCTGGCTTTGTAAGAATCTTTTTTGCAAGTTCACGTATTTTATGAGGCATTGTGGCGCTAAACATTAATGTTTGCCGCTCTTTCGGTAATTCCCCAATAATTCTAAGAATGTCATCCATGAAACCCATGTCGAGCATTTTGTCGGCCTCATCAAGGACTAAATGATTCAATTTTGAGAAATCAATATACCCTTGAGCTATGTGCGAAAGGAGTTTTCCTGGCGTCGCTACAACAATATCCATTCCTTCCTTCAACATGGCCTTTTGTTCATCCCAATCCTTTCCTGAACCCCCGCCATACAAAGCCATAGAACCAACTGAAACAAAATAAGATAAGCCCTGGATTTCCTGATCAATTTGATTTGCAAGTTCTCTTGTAGGAACGAGCACAAGGGTATTGATAGAACTGTCTTCTTTTCCGGTGATTTTATGAAGTATAGGTAAAATAAAAGCAGCTGTCTTTCCTGTTCCGGTTTGTGCACATGCTATTAAGTCACAGTTTTCTAATATTCGAGGGATTGCTCTTTGTTGTATGGGTGTAGCTGTATGGAAACCCATGTGTTCGATTGCTTCAAGCAAGGATGGGTTCAACCCTAATTCGTTAAATTTCATGTCACACAAAAATACGGAGAAAAAGAATGGGTTAGTTAATGTTTACTTTTAATGGTAAATCTTTGAGCGTTCCGATGAAATATTTAAGCAAATTTGCAGTTACATGGAAATCTGGAAAACACTAATAGAGAGCTTGCGCGCGACCGAATTTTTGGAATACTTAGCTGTGGTTACAGCGGTATTGTACTTGCTATTTATCTCATTCAAAAAAACAATTGGTTGGTTATTTGCTGCCATAAGTTCCATGCTTTATATTTTCATTTGTTACATTAGTCAACTTTACCTTGAAACAGGTCTTCAATTGTTTTATCTAATAATGGCATTTTATGGCTGGTATATGTGGACAGAGGATTCTAAAGACAATGATTCGCCTGTTATAAAATGGCCTGTTAGATACCACTTCATTAACATCCTCATCAGTACTATCCTTTTTGCTGTCATGGGCTTTATATTTGATAATTATACCAACCAGGCAAATCCTTATGCCGATGCTTTTACAACATCTTTTAGCTTGACAACGACATATCTTGTAACAATTAAGGTTTTGGAAAATTGGCTTTACTGGTTAGTTGTAGATCTCGTGGCGATGTATCTCTTTTGGAATAATTCACTAAGCCTAACCTCCGTAATGTATTTTTCTTTTGTCATCACCTCCATTTATGGTTATTTTAAATGGCAAAAAATATTCAGGACGCAATGATTCGAATTGCTTTTACCGGTCCTGAATCAAGCGGTAAAACAACCATAAGTCAATTGGTTGCTGCCCAATTTAATGCAACTTGGATTGAAGAATATGCAAGAGATTACCTGCATCAAAGTAATGGCAAATACAACGCATATGACTTAGATGAAATTGCAATCGGACAAACTGAAAAATGGAAAGGTCAAAATTGCGAACTATTGTTTTGCGACACAGAGCTCACAGTTCTAAAAATATGGTCTGAATTTAAATTCGGCCACGTGAGTAAAACAATATTAAAAAGTTATCATGAACAGCATTTCGATCATTACTTTCTGTGCCGTCCAGACATCCCTTGGGAAAAAGATTCGTTAAGGGAAAATCCGTTTGACCGTGATGCTTTATTCGAGCTGTATAAAATAGAACTAAAGCATTGTAATCGAGACTTTTCTGTTCTTGAAGGTAGCCTAGAAGACCGTATTAAGAAGAGTTCGCAAAAAATAAATCAGCTGATAGGTGCATCAATTTAATTTTATCTGCTTAAATTTGTAACGTCTCTAAGGGGTGCCTCGATTTTTCCGAGGCTGAGATTATACCCATTGAACCTGTCAGGATAATGCCTGCGAAGGGAAGATGATACAAATGCTAATTATTCACAATCAGAGAATTAGCCCCTTGTTCTTGTTAAATTTTAATGAAAATGAAAACAAGAATTTCAGTACTAAGTGTTTTGTTAATTGCCGCTGGATCGTTGTATGCACAGCATTCCGTTCGAGGGAAGGTGATTTCCTCTGATGGAAGTCCGTTGTCAGACGTGAGTGTGAGTATCTCCGAAACGTATTACAAAACCAACAGCAATTCATCGGGTGAATTTGTCTTCAAGAAACTCACAAACGGATCCTACAGTCTACAATTCAATCGACCTGGATTTGAAGAACATCTTGAAAATGTAATTGTAGCGGATAAGGATGTTCAACTGACCATTTCGATCAGTCGTTCGGCCGTAACCATCGAAGAGGTGCAGGTTTCAGCCGTTCGAGCATCAGATAAAACCCCGACGACCTATACGAATCTGAACACCAAAGAGATCCGTCAACTGAATTTTGGTCAGGATTTGCCCTTCCTTTTGGATGGAACGCCCTCCACGGTGGTTACCTCAGATGCTGGCGCAGGAATAGGTTATACAGGAATTCGTATTCGAGGTGTTGATCCAACCCGAACGAACGTCACCGTGAATGGAATCCCATTGAATGACAGCGAATCACATGGCGTGTTTTGGGTCAACATGCCCGACTTTGCCTCTTCCGCTGAGAACATTCAAGTACAACGGGGAGTTGGCACCTCATCCAACGGCGCAGCAGCATTTGGTTCGAGCATCAACATCAAAACAGACAATATTCGGAAAACTGCTTATGCAGAGCTCGATAATTCCGTTGGCTCCTTCAACACCTTTCGAAATACCGTCAAGGCAGGAACGGGATTGATCGATGGAAGATTTACGCTCGATGCACGACTTTCAAGAATCAATTCGGATGGATTCATAGACCGTGCGTCGTCTGATTTAAAATCCTTTTACCTTTCAGGAGCAATCATTGGTAAAAATGCCGTTTTGAAGGCCAATGTTTTCAGTGGTGTGGAGAAAACTTATCAAGCATGGTATGGTATTCCAGGAGCAAAACTTTCTGGTGACCAAGACAGCCTGCTTTGGCATTTTTACAACAACTATTATCCTGGCGGACTATATGAAACACCGCAGGATTCAGCGAATCTCTTCTCGAGTAATCCAAACACGTATAATTTTTACTCATATGAAAATGAAACTGACAATTATCAACAAGATCACTATCAATTGCATTACACGCAGACGATGCATCCGAAGTTAACGATGAACCTTTCGGGCCATCTCACACGAGGACGAGGATACTACGAGCAATACCGTCGCAATGAGGATTTTAGTTTTTATGGCCTCGACACACTGTTTACCGGTTCAGACACCATAAGTACTACAGATGTGATTAGAAGAAGGTGGCTTGACAATATTTTTTACGGTTCCGTGTTGACTTTTGATTATAAGGGAACAAAAGGTCTTTCACTGCTTGCAGGAAGTGCTTGGAATTATTACGATGGTGAACACTTTGGTGAAGTTGTCTGGGCGCGTAATGCATCACAAAGCGAACTAGGTGATCGTTATTATACGAATTCATCACAGAAACTTGAGGTGAACGGTTTTGTTAAGTTCAACTATCAATACAAGGCGTTAAACTTGTTTACTGATCTACAATTGCGTCAAATTAATTATACCTATGAATCAGCAGTTGAATTCTTTACCAACGGAACAGCTAAGAAGAATTCTGTAGATTTCACATTTTTCAATCCTAAGGCAGGATTAATGTATGACCTCAATAATAAAAACAATCTTTACGCATCAGTGAGTGTTGCACACAGAGAGCCCGTACGAGACGATTTTGTTCAGAGTTCTCAGAATAGTAGGCCAAAACATGAGCGTTTAATAAACGTTGAATCCGGTTACAGATACCGTGGCAAACGATTTTTCCTGAATGCCAATTATTATTTGATGGAATACAAGAACCAACTGATCCTCACGGGTGAGATCAATGATGTTGGAGCCTATATACGCACAAACGTAGAAAGCAGCTATCGCACTGGATTAGAATTTGAATCAGGTTACAAGATCACTGAAAAGTGGCAGTTGGCGGGTAATGTTTCCCTAAGCAGAAATAAGATCCGAAGTTTTCGAGAATATGTAGATAATTACGACAACTACGACACCAATGGCAATATGATACAGACGGTGATCGTACACAACAATACAGACATCGCTTTTTCTCCCAATCTTATTGGTTCACTAACGGTTTCTTACCGCCCCTTGAAAGATCTGGAAATTGCCCTTATCAATAAGTATGTAGGCAAACAGTATCTGGATAACACTTCATCGGAATCGCGGTCGATAGCTGCTTATCATGTGGCCAATCTCCGGATGGGTTACACCATTCGAACCAAGGGTACTTGTGTCATAGAACTTGGCCTGCTCGCCAATAATCTTCTAGATCGCTCTTTTCAAAACAATGGGTATACCTGGGGGTACATTTTTGGAGGACAGCGAATTACGGAAAACTTTTATTATCCTCAGGCGGGAAGGAATTTCTTGCTTCGTTTAGCCATTCGGTTTTAATGTTTGTAGGATATCTCAAAATAATAGTAAAGAAGAGTCGCGCTAAGCGGCTCTTTTTATTTCCGGGATAGAATCCATTGTTCTGCGACCAAAGCTAACTCATCAAAGAACTTCTCCCCAAACACTCTTTTAATTGGTTCTTGAAGAAATTTGTACACTGGCAGGTCGAGTTGCTCACCACAGGCACATGCGGGCGCACATATCTCCCAATCTTCAAATGTCAAGACTTGCTTTTCGTGAAGTCTTTTTATTCGAATTGGATATAAATGGCACGATTGAGGTTTATTAAAGTCTATTTCCCCTTCGCGATAAGCAGTTTCAATGGCACATTTGGTAATCCCTTGCTTATCAAAATAAACAAAAGCACATTCGGCACCATTTACCAGTGTCGTAGCGGGTTCATTATCTTCATCCATATAAAACACGCCTAATTCACGGACAGCCTCCTTGCCCTCGTTTCGCATGTATGGTTCAATTTTTTCGAGATTATCTTCCAATAAATCTATTTCTTGCAATTCGAGAGGGGCACCAGAATTGCCCTCAATACAGCATGCGCCTTTGCATGCATTTAAATCGCAAACAAATTTTCTTTCAAAAACTTGAGATGAAACCAATTGATTACCAACTTCTATAAGCACCTCTTTCCCTTTTTGACAAATATCGTGAAATGAAGTATGAAATCAAATAAAACCCTTTTGTCTCAGAGGATTTGATTTGGATCACAATAACTTCATAAAAACATAATTATTACTAAATATTGTTTGTTTCGAAAAGAATTGTATATTTGTACTGTATTTTAAGAAATGGCAAGAACGAGGGGACGAAAGTCCCCTCTTTTTATGACTTATGGTTAGCAAAAAAAAGGTGTTGGAATTGGCAGATGAACGCATGAAGGAGCTGAATAGCGGTCTTTTTGTAGTCGACATTAGCATTTCTGCCTCAAACGTAATTCATTTGGAACTTGACAAATCGGATGGCAATGTTTCCATAAGCGATTGTATGTCGGTTTCTAGAAATATAGAGCATAACCTTGACCGTGAATCTGAGGATTTTGAATTGCACGTTTCGTCTGCTGGATTGGACAAACCATTCCGAGTTATGGCGCAGTATATTAAGAATATAGGTCGTGAAGTGAAATTGGTCACAAACGATGGGAAAAAGCATGAAGGTCTTTTGTATGCAGCAAATACAGAAGAAATAACAATAGAAAAAAGCCGGATGGAAAAGCTCGACGGCAAAAAAAAGAAAGAACTTATTGTGGAGCAAACAGTGTTCCCAATGACGCAAATAAAAGAAACTAAAATTGTAATTTCATTTAAATAGGTAAACATGAATAGCCTTGAATTAGTTGATTCGTTTTCGGAATTCAAAGAGTTGAAAAGCATCGATAAACAAACGATGCAGCATGTGTTGGAAGATGTATTCCGCGCGATGTTAAAGAAAAAATTTAACACCGACGAACACATTGACATCATTGTTAACATTGATAAAGGTGACGTTCAGATCTTCTTGAATAAAGAAATTGTGGATGACGGTGAAGTTGAAGATCAAAACACGGAGATTGCATACTCAGACGCAATTAAAATTGAGCCAGATTTTGAAATCGGTGAAGAAGTAACGGAGGAGTTCAAATTTGCTGATTTCGGACGGAGGAACATTCTATCATTGCGCCAGAATTTAATTTCTCGCATCATGGAATTAGAGAAAGATCACCTTTACAAGAAATACAAAGAACGCGTTGGTGAAATTATTACTGGTGAGGTTTACCAAGTTTGGAAGAAAGAAATCATGGTGTTAGACGATGAAGGGAACGAATTAATCTTGCCAAAATCTGAACAAATTCCTTCTGATTATTTCAAAAAGGGTGAAACAGTTCGAGCAGTGGTAGCAAAAGTTGATATGCGAAATAGTTCGCCTGTTATTATCCTTTCACGCACAGCCCCAGAATTCCTAGAGCGTTTGTTCGAGCTAGAGGTTCCTGAAGTGTTTGATGGACTAATAACAATTAAGCGCATTGTCCGTGAGCCAGGAGAGAGAGCTAAAGTTGCTGTAGAATCATATGATGACAGGGTTGATCCTGTTGGAGCTTGCGTAGGAATGAAGGGTTCAAGAATTCATGGAATTGTTCGAGAATTGAGAAATGAAAATATAGACGTTATAAACTATACGAACAATTCTCAACTATTAATCCAACGTGCTTTATCTCCAGCGAAGATTTCTTCAATAGAGATAAACGAAGAAGATAAACGAGCGAAAGTATTTTTAAAACCAGATCAAGTTTCTCTTGCGATTGGTAGGGGTGGCCACAACATCAAATTAGCAGGTAAATTAAGTGGTTATGAACTGGATGTTTATCGAGACGGTGAAGTAGATGTTGAAGATGTGGATCTGGAAGAATTTGCAGATGAAATTGATGGTTGGATCATTGACGAATTGAAAGCTATAGGTTGCGACACTGCAAAATCTGTGCTTGAAATCAGTGTTGACGACATTGTTCAACGGACTGACCTTGAGCAAGAAACTATTGAAGAAGTATTCAGAATACTCAGAGCAGAATTCGAATAAATAAAAAGCATAATATCCTAAATTAAATATAGAAGGAAGCGCAATAAATATGGCTGGAAAACCAATAAGATTAGGAAAAGCAGCTGGAGAACTCAATGTTGGGATCTCCACTCTGATCGATTTCCTTCATTCTAAAGGAATCAAGATTGACACGAATCCAAACACAAAGTTGGAACCGGAGCATTATGATGTTTTGCAAAAGGAATTTGCTGCAGATCAAAACTTAAAAGAGCAGTCGAAGTTCACTTCTGTAATGAGAGAGAGGCGTGAGACTATTTCTATTCGTGATTCAAAAAGTGAATCGACTGAAGTATCTGAGGAAGAGGAAGAAGACGTTGAAGAAATCAATGTTGAAGACATTAAGCGGATTGTTTCAGAAGAACCGAAAGCAGAGGAGCCCTTAATAGAGAAGGTAGTCGAGGAAATTAAAGAAGAACAGCCAAAGCCTTCCAGAGAAGGAGAGGTACAATTGCAGGTTATAGGGAAAATTGACTTAGACAAGCTAAATACAAAAACGAGGCCTGACAAAAAAGTCCCTGAAACAAAAGTTGAGAAGGCCCCTGAAAAAAAGCCGGAGCCAACAACTGAAAAAAAGCCTGAGATCATTGTTGAAAAGCCGATCGAAGAAAAACCTGAGGCACCGAAAGAAATAGAAACTATTCGTGTAGAACGAAAAATTTTGACGGGCCCTACGGTGCTAGGTAGAATTGAACTTCCGGTAGAAAAACCAAAAACACCTGGTGGAAACAGGTCCGCTTCTGAGTCCCATGACTCTCGAAAAAAGCGCAAGAGAATTAAGAAAATTGATGTCAACACCACTCCTCCTCCAAGCAATACTGGTAATGCTGCGCCTGGAGTAAATAAAAACTTCAAAAAAGGAGCGCCTAAAACTGATAAGCCTGAGATAACTGAGCGGGACATTCAAAAAGAAATCAAGGAAACACTTGCTCGTTTGTCTAATCAAGGTGGCAAATCGAAAGCCTCCAAAAATCGTCGTGCAAAACGCGATGATCGAGCGCACCGTCGCGAACAAGAGCAGATGGCAGCCGAAATGGCGGAGGGCATATTGAAGCTCACTGAATTCGTAACTGTTTCAGAATTGGCAGCAATGATGAACGTTTCGCCTACTCAAGTTATCTCTGCATGTATGTCGTTGGGGATCTTTGCATCCATTAACCAAAGACTTGATGCAGAAACAATACAAATTGTTGCAGATGAGTTTGGATTTGAAACAGAATTCGTTTCAGCCGAAGTGCAAGATGCAATCCCAGAAATAGAAGACAGTGAAGAAGATTTGGATGCTCGCCCTCCTATTATTACTGTTATGGGACACGTTGATCATGGAAAAACTTCCTTGCTAGATAAAATACGAAATGCAAATGTAACAGAAGGAGAGGCCGGAGGAATTACTCAGCACATTGGTGCATATTCTGTTCTTTTAAAAGATGGTCGTAAAATGACCTTCTTGGATACGCCTGGTCACGAAGCCTTTACCGCAATGCGGGCGCGTGGAGCTCAAGTAACAGACGTAGCAATTATTATCGTAGCTGCGGATGACGACGTAATGCCTCAAACAAAAGAAGCTATTTCACATGCTCAAGCCGCAAATGTTCCGATGATTTTTGCTATTAATAAAATTGATAAGCCTGGCGCAAGTCCTGACAAAATTCGTGAACAACTCTCAGCGATGAATATACTGGTGGAAGAATGGGGTGGAAAGTACCAATGTCAAGAAATTTCAGCTAAACAAAACTTGAATATAGATGCCTTATTAGATAAAGTATTACTGGAAGCAGAACTTTTAAATCTGCGTGCAAATGCAAATAAAAATGCACATGGCACAGTGATCGAATCTTCATTGGATAAAGGCAAAGGATACGTCACGAATATGCTTGTTACAGCAGGAACGATGCGTGTCGGAGATGTTGTCTTGGTCGGTCGTAATTATGGTCGTGTGCGTGCAATGCACGATGAGCATGGACAACTGTTAAAAGAAGCGGGGCCTTCTCAGCCGGTTTCGGTTTTGGGAATTAACGGCGCACCATCTGCGGGAGATACGTTCAACATTATGGACGATGAAAAAGAAGCTAAAACTATATCTTCCAAAAGAGAACAATTATACCGTGAACAAGGCTTACGTACTACGAAGCATATTACGTTAGATGAAATCGGTCGACGATTAGCAATAGGTGACTTCAAAGAATTGAATATCATTGTTAAAGGAGATGTAGATGGATCTATAGAAGCATTGTCTGACTCATTATTAAGATTGTCTACTGAAGAAATTCAGATAAACATAGTTCATAAAGGAGTAGGTGCAATCTCTGAAGCAGATGTCAACTTGGCGTCAGCATCGGATGCAATTATTATTGGATTCCAGGTTAGACCTTCATTAGCTGCAAGAAAACTAGCTGAGAATGAACAAATCGATATTCGCTTGTACTCAGTTATCTACAAAGCAATCGATGAGATTAAAGCTGCGATGGAAGGAATGTTGTCTCCGGATATAGAAGAAAAAATCTTAGGTTCTACCGAAGTAAGAGAAACATTCGATATCACGAAAGTGGGAACAATCGCTGGTTGTTACGTGTTAGATGGAATCATTAAGCGCACATCGAAGATCCGTGTGATCCGCGATGGGATCGTAATCCATACAGGACTCCTTGGCTCTTTGAAGCGCTTCAAGGACGACGTAAAGG
>CAMATR010000005.1 GCA_945861175.1 Chitinophaga pinensis
CGTTTCGATATTAACCGAAACTTGATCAGTAGCGGTGCAGCCTGCTAAAGTTCCTGTTACTGAATAAACAGCATTGGATGCAGGCGCAAAAGCAACACCATTACTAACACCATTACTCCAAGAATAAGTGCTTGCTCCGGAGCCTGTCAACGTAACGGTCTGCCCATTGCAAATTGTGACATCATTTCCTGCAAAAACATTCGGTATTGGATTTACAGTAATAAGTACTTGATCTGTGCCTGTGCATCCTGTCGAAGCCGTACCCGTGACGGTATAGGTTGTTGAATTTAATGGCGTGAAAGATGTGCCATTTGTCACACCATTCGTCCAAGTATAGTTTATGCCGCCTGATGCACTTAAGGTAACAGCGGTGCCTTCACATACAGTTTGATCATTCCCTGCAGCAATGGTTGGGTTGGAATTCACTATAACATCCACTTGATCTGTGCCTGTACAGCCTGCGGCATTCGCACCTGTAACGGTATATGTTGTTGTTCCTGCTGTAGGTGTGAACGCCGTATTGTTTGTTACCCCATTGCTCCAACTGTAGGTTGATCCGCCTGCACCAACTAAGGTAACCTGTGTTCCTTCACATACAGTTTGGTCATTCCCCGCAGCAATTGTAGGAGGAGAACCAACTGTTACTGTAACAGAAGTAGTAGATGCACAACCAACTGCACTTGTACCTGTTATTGTATAAGTAGTAGTATTACCAGCAGTAAAAGAAACTGTTGCTCCTGTTGTTGTACTTAAATTTGTTGCAGGTGACCAACTATAGGTAGAAGCACCAGAAGCAGTAACATTCACTGAACCTGACAAACAAACTCCTGCATTCGTCGAGGTAACAGTTGGAAGTGAGTTAACAATTGCAAGGACTGTTGTTGTAGAAGTACAACCAGAAGCCGTGCCTGTAATTGTATAAGTGGTGCTGGCTGTTCCATTAAAAGAAACACTAGCGCCAGAGGTACCGCTTAAGCCGGTTGCAGGGGACCATGTGTAAGCTGTTCCACCAGCAGCAGTAATTGTCGTTGAACCACCAGAGCATATTGTTACAGGAGACGAAGTAATTGTTGGTGCAGCGTTTACGGTCACAACAACCTGGTCAGTTGCCGTGCATCCTGCAGCACTTGTTCCAGTAACTGTATAAGTGGCATTCGAACTTGTAGATGCTGTTACGGAAGCCGTATTTGTAGCACTCAGACCAGTTGCTGGTGACCAAGTATAGGTATTTCCTCCTGTTCCAGTTAAAGTAGTGCTCGCACCATCACAAATAGCAATATCATTCCCTGCTCCAATGGTTGGTGTGACATTGACTGTAACCGTGGTAGATGCTGTAGCCGTGCAGCCACTCACATTGACAGTAACAGTATACGTTCCAGAAGCAGCTGTCGTTCCAGAAGGGATAGATGGATTTTGAACCGCAGACGTAAATCCGTTTGGTCCGGTCCAACTGTAAGTTCCGCCACCAGTGCTACTCAATTGAATTGTTGCTCCTGGACAGTACGGACCAGCATTCGTTGCTGTTGCTGAACAAGTTGGTGTGCTACAAGCAGGATCTCCTGCAGCAAGAACAGTAACTGTCGAAGCTGCTGTGCCCGAACCACAAGAGCCAGTTCCCGTGACGGTATATGTTGTCGTTGCAGCAGGTGTTGCAGTTACTGTTGCTCCACTCGTTGCACTCAATCCTGTTGCCGGAGACCAGCTGTATGTATTTCCCCCGGTGGCTGTTAGTGTTGTGCTTTGGCCTGGACAAATTGTTGGAGAATTTACCGTAATTGGTGTAAATGTGGAACAACTGATTGTTGCTGTTCCAAAAAAGTTAAGTGGCAATGAGGTAGTCTGGTTGCTGTAATTCGATAAACATATCAGGTATTTTTGACCACAGGTGACATTTAGTTCGGGTTCAAAATTCGTGGCATCTCCTCCTGTAGGTAAAGGTGATGCAAGACCAGTAAAACCTTCACACGAGCCATTCCAATTACAACGAATTGGCGAAATAGAGTTCCCCAAAATCTGTGTACAGGTGGTTGGTCCAGAATATGGAAACATGATCCAATCTAAACATCCTGTACCATTATCGGCACCAATAGAAAACTCCAAAGTACCTGTAGAAGCGATGTTGACAACCATCCAAGTACTATTCAATTCGCCAGATAAAAGGCATCCAGAATTTGAAGAACCAGGATTCGTTGACGGATTTGATGTAGAGCCATTCAATTCATTAACTGCACCAAATCCACTCGGGTCTACCTGAAAAGATGAGTTAGTGCAAATATTTACAGATCCAGAACAATCAGATGCAATGATTGGTCCTGGTGGTGGTGGTGGTGGTGAGCCGCAAGCGTTACAAAGAACATTTGCTACCCAGCCAGTATAATTAACTGACCCGTCAGATGTAAAAACTAAAGTTAAACAGCCTGAAGTTGAGGTTATATTTCCTGGTATAGTTGTGCCTGTTAATGTTGCTAAAGGAGTTCCCGTAGCACTCGCACCATTGTATATCGTTAAAATGTCCCAATTATTTTCAAGGTTAAATGCCGTAAACTGCAATGTGACGCACTGACCAACTGTTGAGGGACATATCGTCTGAGTGCAATTTGCATTATCTGTGTAATTCCCTGAACCTCCTGGATCTAGATAGGTGCCACCGCATTGGTTATTTGTGTTCCCACAAGTCATTGCCGTTTGTGCTATGCAATGAGAACTGATAGTAAAGAAAATTAAAAAAATATAAAGAGATAGACGATACATAAATTAATGATAGCGGTTATTATTTTAAACGTAAATACTCTGATGAGGTTGCCGTTAATGAAGACAAAGTTAATAAAAAAACAATTTTACTCGAGAAAACGCTGCTACTCCACTGTTTATTGGCTGCAACTAAAATTACCCAATTTAACCTCGATCTATGGGAATACCTTTTCTCTTTAGACAGCAAGAAATATTGTCCTCTCTATACTTTCTGACCATCCTTATTTACTTTCTGCCTTGAAAGTGTCACATTGAGTAATTTGCATTCCCCTTGAAAAATTCGTTTCTTTGCACCCGAATTGCAGGAAATGTCACACAAATCAGGTTTTGTAAGTATTGTTGGGAGTCCAAACGTTGGTAAGTCGACGTTGATGAATCGATTGGTGGGTGAAAAACTTTCAATCGTTACCTCAAAAGCTCAAACAACGCGTCACCGTATCTTAGGAATTGTTAACGATGAAAATTACCAGGTTGTCTTTTCTGATACACCGGGTGTTGTCAATGCGGCCTATAAGTTGCACGAAACAATGATGGAATATGTCAACGCCTCATTAAAAGATGCTGATGTTTTGATTTTCATTACAGACACTCGGGAAAACAAAATGAATCATGAAGAAACCCTTGAGAAAATCAAGAAGATTCGGGTGCCAGTAATTTGTTTGATCAATAAAATCGATTTGAGTGATCAAGAAAAGGTAGTGGAGAGAATATCCTACTGGAAGGAGCAATTGCCAAATTCCCTAATTTTTCCCATTTCGGCTTTGCATGACTTTAACGTTGAGTCCGTTTGGGAGAAGATTTTAGAGTTAATTCCAGAGAGTCCTGCTTATTATGACAAAGAAGAATTGTCGGATCGTCCGATGCGTTTTTTTGTTTCAGAAATCATCCGGGAGAAGATCTTTATGTTTTGCGAAAAAGAAGTGCCATACAGCTGTCAAGTCGAAATCGAAGAATACAAAGAGGAACCCAATATTACACGGATTCGTGCATTGATAATTGTAGAACGGGATTCACAAAAAGGCATAATCATCGGGAAAGGAGGAGAAATGCTTAAAAGAATTGGTCGCGAAGCACGACTAGAAATAGAAAAATTTATTGATCAAAAAGTATTCATGGAGACTTTTGTTAAAGTGGACAAGGACTGGCGATCAACAGCAAATAAATTAAAAAAATACGGATATTGATCTAGTAAAGAGCAAAGAACATGAAGCCATTCACGCTGTTGGTATTTGTTCGATACTCCATACGCCTTCTTACCAAATATGAGTAATATAGTAGCAATAGTAGGTCGCCCGAACGTAGGTAAATCAACCTTGTTCAATCGCCTGACGGAGTCACGCAATGCGATCGTAAAAGAAATTAGTGGCGTAACACGCGACCGCTTATACGGAAAAGGTGATTGGAATGGTCTTCAGTTCTCGGTTATCGATACCGGAGGTTATATAAAGGGTTCTGAAGATATTTTTGAGGCGGAAATCAGAAAGCAAGTTGAAATTGCCGTTCAGGAAGCGACTGTTATCGTTTTTATGGTAGATGTTATGACCGGTATTATTGATCTTGATGAAACAGTAGCCTCATTGCTTCGCAAAACGAAAAAACCGATCTTCATTGTTGCTAATAAAGTTGACAATACAGATAGGGTTGGTCTTTCATCGGAATTTTATCAATTCGGCTTAGGTGATGTCTTCGATGTTTCTGCAACGAACGGCAGCGGAACAGGAGAATTACTGGATGAAATAGTCAAGTATTTCGATAAAGCCGACGACTCTGCTAACGAGAAAGAAGAACTTCCGCGCATTGCTATTGTTGGAAGACCAAATGTCGGAAAATCATCTTTAGTGAATGCCCTAACTGGTGAAGATCGAAATATTGTAACAAATATATCAGGGACCACTAGAGACGCCATCAATACTCGCTTCAAAGCTTTTGGATTTGATTTTCTTTTAATCGATACTGCTGGAATTAGAAAGAAAGCAAAAGTTACTGAAGACATTGAATACTACTCCGTTTTGCGTTCCGTAAGAACGATTGAAAATTCTGATGTGTGTATTTTTATGATTGATGCAGAGGAAGGACTTCAAAAACAAGATCTCCACATTTTCTATATCATTGAAAAAAATTCGAAAGGTGTAGTTGTATTGGTTAATAAATGGGATCTTGTAGAGAAAGATCAAAATACGATGAACAAGTTTGAGGAAAACATCCGGAAACAATTGGCTCCGTTTAATGATGTTCCAATCATATTTACTTCTACAATCAACAAACAACGGATTCACAAAGCATTGGAAGCTACAATGGTGGTGCATGAAAACCGCACGAAAAAAATCGCAACATCTAAATTGAATGAATTGATGCTTGAGATTATACAAGCAACTCCTCCTCCAGCGTTGAAAGGAAAGTACATTCGAATTAAATATGTGCAACAATTACCCACACATGCTCCAGCTTTTGCATTTTTCTGCAACTTGCCCCAATATATTCCAGACTCTTACAAACGCTTCTTAGAAAACAGACTAAGAGAAAATTTTGATTTCTGTGGCGTTCCTATTAAAATCTTCTTCCGAAAGAAATAACTTTGGGGCATGAAATACGGCGCCATCGATATCGGAACGAATGCTGCTAGACTTCTTGTTGGTGAAGTCGAGAAAATAGGTGAGCATTCATTTATAAAAAAGATCTCTTATACTCGCGTGCCCCTGAGATTAGGAGAAGAAGTTTTTACTTCTGGAAAAATCTCTAAAAAAAAGTCTGAGGATTTCGTAAAAACAATTCAGGCGTTCAAACTCATTTCTGATATTTTTGAAGTAGAAAAATTGCGAGCTGTAGCGACATCTGCAATGCGCGAAGCATCTAATTCAAAGAAGGTAATCGATAAAATCAAAGAAGAAACAGGGGTTGATATTGAAGTAATTAGTGGTAATGAGGAAGCTGAATTAATATTTGGAACATTCTTTCTTCTAGATTTTGACAAAAGCATGCCATTTATTGTCATAGATGTTGGAGGGGGAAGCACAGAAGTTAGTGTTTTTGAAGGTGGGGAAAGAATCGCATCTAAATCTTTTGAAATTGGCACTCTGAGATTGCTCAAAGAAAAAGTACAATCTTCTATTTGGATAGAAATCCATGATTGGATTGCAAAGCATGTAGACATGAAATCACCTCATCACATATATGGTACAGGAGGAAATATCAATAAAGTTCATAAACTGCTCGGGGCCGGACATTTGGAGGCAATCTCATTAAAAGAAATGAAAACACTGCGCGAACAACTGAACTCAATAAGTATCGAAGAGCGTGTGGATGTTTACCAATTGAAGCCCGATAGAGCTGATGTGATCGTTCCTGCTCTAAACATTTACATTTATATTCTGGAAGAATTAAAAAGTAAAAAGATAATCGTTCCGAAGATTGGTTTATCAGACGGAATGATCTATCAAATGTTTCTTAATTCCAAGAAGTAAGTCTAATTTAGTTTAAATTTTATCGGTATTGTAAAATAAACATTGACCTTTTTTCCTCCATTTTCACCTGGAATCCAATCCGGCATCATATTTACAACCCTCAATGCTTCTTTATCAATACTCTTTGATCCACTTACCCCTCTTAAAACCTCAGGCTTCATTACTTTCCCCTCTTTAGTAACAACAAAGCGAATGTAAACTGCACCTTCTAAACCTTTTTCTTTCTCAATTTCAGGATAGACCATGTTGGATTGAATGAACTTGAACATCTCTGGGATTCTACCCGGATACTCCGGCATTTTTTCAGCGAAAGTTAATACCTCATCTTCACTTTGTGGAACAGGAGGCTCGGGAATTAGAATTCCCCCAGCTACAGGAGGCTCGGAAATTAGAATTCCCCCAGCTACAGGAGGCTCGGGGCCAATTACTTTACCCATCAATATGGGTTTAGGATCAAGCGGGGCTGGATTCTTAATTATGGACTTTACACAAGCGGGCGGAGTTAGAGTTTTTAAATCAGAATTTAACGTATCTTTTTCTAGACCAATAGTGGATTGGACTGAAACGCTTCTGCTATTTGCAATAGGGTCAGGTGTCTTAATAGAAGAATTATCACTGCCACAAGACACCAAACTCATGCATACCAAAGCAAGAATTAGAAAAGATGTGTTCCCACCTTTTTTACCCAGGGCTTCGATCAATATTGGAATATCATCATGATGAAAATCAAATTGTGAACTGCGCATTCTACCACAGACTTTCTCTTCCCGATTTGAGAGTAAATAAGTAATGATCTCTGCTCTATTCATTGTCGTGAAATCCATTACGGGTTTTTCACATTTTTCGCAATGCCGAGAGATCAAACCAATTTTCATTTGATCCCAGTTCTCTTTGCATGGTTTGTCGATCTTAATGTTCATAGTTCTGAATAAACTTTTAACTTTTACAACTTGCTGAAGATTAGGTTCAATAATGTGTGGTAATTTTACAGTTCAGTTTTCGCTAATTGATCATAAAAAGGGAATTAGAAGAAAGCCCTGAGTTCCATTCCACCGCTATGAATTGTTCGGCTATTTTCAGATTGTCTTCCGTTATATTGTATTGATAATTGCAGATTTTTAGATACAGATCGCTGATAACCGATATTCCAAGTATAATTAATTCCTGGTTTGAGCGCTTCCAAAATTTCAAATCCTAAAGCAGAGTTTTGATTCCCTTGGTAGCGAATGTTTACCATTTTTAAACTTCCTTGTAAACTTCCCTTTTCAGCTTGATTGAATTTGAAAGTTGATCCAATCTCGGTCAAAATACCGAGCTCACCCCCATAAAGAGCAGCATTGTTTTTTTCTGCATAACGCCCATCCAATGAAATTCGGAAAGTAGTTGTCGGCTGATAGATCAAACTTGGCTGAATAAAGAAATAATTGAGCGAGTAATTCCTCCCCGAAGTATAATCTGCTTGTGAATCTTTAACGCCTTGCTGGCCTTTCGCTTCAATTGTAATGACTTTTTTAATATTCCAACGGAACGATAGCTCATGGTACAAATTTGATTTTGAGTCAAAGCCAGTTGCCAAAAGTGTTTTATTTCGAAGGTCCTGAAAATTATATTCTGCCCCAAAAATGCTCGATGTACGATTAAAAAATAGGGAATTTTTTAAATTATAATTGCTTGAGATTAAATTGGTGTCTCTAATTTGAAGCGCAAAAGGATTGAATGCATCTGCCCCATTAAATAAATTTGTTTTTCGATTGATTCTTACCCTTACTTGATCTGAAAAGCGCGATAAAAATTTCTTAAAGCCTTTTTTTGAGGCCCAAATACGCTCTGGTCTCCAGTAGATCGACTGGTTTAATTCGTTGGAATAAGTTTTCATGTATTCATTACTTGGTGTAAAAACTCGGATATAACTGGCTTGATCAACGTACTGTGCTATTTCAAATTCATTTAAATCCTTCACGCCGTCGCTGTTATAGTCAATCCAGGTAAAAACACCTTGCCCGTCATTTACTTGAATGTATAAAAACTCTCTTTTCAATTCCAAACCGGATCCGACTTCATAAAAATTATTCCAAGTAAATGCACTTTTAAAAAGGCGTAACTCATGGTCAATCCGGCCAACAAGATTATTTTCAGGTGTTTGATTCAATAAAGTTGGATTCAGTACTTTGAGTTCGCGGTAACTCGTAATAATATTCAAGGTTTGATTTTTCAGCTCCGTCAAACGAATTTCTCCTCCAGCTGTTCGCGCTTTGGCCACGGGTGAGAGCATAGTACTATCGGAGCGTTGATCATAGCGCTCACGATAAAAAAGCTTATATATATTTTTAATTGAATCGCCGTTGGAAACGTAAAACTGGTAATCAAAAAATTGATAACTATTTGTTTCAAGTGCTATTTGGCCACCTGTAAAACGATTCAATTCGTGGTCGTCTATGTAACCAACTTTTAAAAATTTAAAATCCTTCGTTACCTCCGCTCTATGTCTGAAAAATTCATTTCTTCGGTCGGTTTCCCCTGAAAGGTAGCTCCCATCCCATCTTGCTGAAAAACCATTTTGTTTCCACTTTCCGTTCGTTGCGGATCGAATTCCTCTGTATTCACTTCCTATCTGAAAATATTGTCCTTCTATATTCAGGTTCCCGAACGAACTGTTTTTAAAATTTGTCCCTATTGCGGTTGCAATTTGATTGCCTGTATAACCTTTGTTTCTTGTATTCCAATCACGATCAAATTCAACAGCGCGGTATTGCTCAATAGGGGTAAAATTTCTTTCAAGCGATTCAATCTCCGCTTTTGTTTCCAATTGCCAGCGCGGCAAAGAATCTCGACTCAAAGGAATTACACCCGTTAATTTTGTTCGCTGTGCAAAACCTTTGTCATTTCCACTGTCTTTAGCGGAAAAAGTATTCAGGTCATTTCCCGAATAAGCTAATTCAGATTCAAGAACAATATTCTTTCGAATTCTATAGGTAAAGCCGCTACTGACCAATTGCTTTTGTTTCGGTGTAATAATTAAGCGAGAAGGGTTATAATCGCCCTGTGCGAGACCGGCAATGGGTGCCACCCACAAAAAAACTTTCCCCAATGCATTGAAATTACTGAATACATAATTTCCGTTTCCAGACCCAACGTATGTAAACACAGCGCGGTAAAGAGCAGAGTCAGGATTAACAGAGCTCACCAGCACCGAATCATAGCCTAATGAATCAACCATTTTGTACAGTACTTGGTTTTCATACCAACCAATAGAATCAATGCTATTTGTTGCAGCTAGTTCGAGTGAATCCCCAATTTGAGTAAGTAATAATTTCTGAGAATAAGTCAATTCCTGCTGAAGAGTTTGATTTTTTGCATCTTGCTCCGAATACGCATTGAGCCAGAAATCAACCTTTTTTGAGGTATATGTAGTGGAAGTTTGAACCAATGAGCGCGCGTAATTCTGATCTGAATATTGAAACTCCACAACGATGCGTGAATCTTTCGTAATCAAATTGCGTGACGTAAAAACTACTTCTGCAGAGTTATAATTGATAGTAAAATCAAACTCCTGACCCCGTTCTAACAACTTTCCATCAATATAAACCCTTTCTGTTCCGGCTAAGATTATAATAAAAGGTTCGTTTTCATTGCCTCGCAAGCGATAAGGGCCTTGGTTGCCTTCTACGCCTGTTATAATTTGACGGGCAAATTTTCCTTTTGAAAGCGCTCCGCTTAGCTCTGTTTTCCATACTTTCAAAGTGTCATCGGACCAGCGATAAGAGGCTGTCAATCCCTGTGCTCGTTTTTTATAAGTCAGGAAATACCCTTTCGGTTTATTGAGCCAAAAATCGCCTGCAATCAGTTTCAATCGATCATTGTAAATCTGTATAAAAACTTGATCAAACTCTTGCAGTTTACTTGTATTTCCATCGGGTTGAATAGGTAAATTGTCATCGGAAATCGATGCAAGTAGTTTAAGGTTTGGAGCGATCTCTCCTGAAAGTTCAAGATTCAGTGTTGAATTAATACCTAAGTCTTGGTTGTTCCCAAAAGATACCCCTCTTGATATACTGCCTGCTTTGTTTAATTCCGAGCCGCCAAAAACATCTTCCACGGAGTAAGTATTTTCAATCCTAAACTTGTCTCTCTCATCAACCTTTGTTGCATCAAAAATAATTGACGTATTGCGCCGGAATAATGTTTTTGAAAGATCCATCGGTAGCACTCTGAATAAAAAATGAAGAGAATCACCGCAGCTTTTTGTTAGCTTGAAGCGAGCCGCCGCGTGATCTAAATAATAATCCTCTGGCTGCAACTTTTGACTTCCACAATATAATTCAAAACTATTCGGATAAATCGATAAAGTATCTAATTTAATCGTATCCAAGGTATTCGCGAAACTCAATTTGCGCTGACTAGTTTGCTGTGAATAGCCATTCAAAGTAAAAAAGCTGCAGCAAAGCAACACCAATATTCGCCTGTAAAAAGTCATCCTCACGAATGTACAACGTTCAATGCATAAAAATCGTGTTTACATCCTGAAATTGATTCTTGATGCGTTTAGTTATTCTTTTCTTTGCTGTTAAAAAACGTTAAGCTTCAATGCTAGGCTGCTGCGAAGATTAACTTTATTCCAAAGTTTCAAAATTGAAAAAAATCAGGGTTAACCTAATTCTCACACTCGTCATAACAGCACTTTTGGCGCTACTTGTTATTCAGGCATTTCAGACAACGCAGTTATATGACAGGAAAACAACACAACTTGAAACTAATCTCTCCAGCTCACTTGAGCGCATAGCCATCCGGCACGAAAAAGCAGAGGATATCCGACGTTACATGCACCTCGTCAATCGTGATTTTAGGGGGCAATACAAAGACATTTTAAAAGAAGAATTTAAAGCCTTAGTGTCTGCAGAAGAGGCTATTTCAATCAAAGACACTGTTGTTTTTGCTGATGGAGAATTGCAGAATTACCTCATTATTAAAGGTAGTTCATATGATTCTATTACGGGCCTTTCAACGGAGCAGCGCGTTTTGGCAAGGGACGTCAGACAACTTAGAGATCTTTTTGACAAACAAAACAAGCAAATTCCGGACAATGATTCTTTGAAACTAACTATTCAGCTTGACCAACGCGTTGTGCAGCAAATCTTTCGCAAGGCAAAATTCGTGAATGACCTAATGGTAGAAGCCTTTAGAAACAATGTTTATGTTGCTCCGGAAAAAAGAATTGATGTTGCCTTTTTAGACTCAGTAATTAAGACGGAAATCGCCAATGATGACCTTCCAAAAACGTATCGTTTTATGGTCACCACTGATTTTGGAATACCCGTTAAATTTGCTAATGCACCAAAAAGCTATGATGCACAACTTGATACCCTTTTGACAGGAAAAACAGCGCTATTCCCTAGCAATATTTTAGACGAAAACTTTTATCTGCACATCTATTTCCCAAAAAAAGGAATCTTCCTTGTTAAAGAAATGTGGGGTTCCTTTAGCGTTAGTTTGACACTGATAATGCTGATCGTAACAGCACTCATTTTCATGTTCAATACAATTGTTGCACAAGAAAAAATATCGGAGGTTAAAAATGATTTTATCTCAAACATGACGCACGAATTTAAGACCCCTATATCAACCATTTCCCTCGCTTGCGAAGCCCTTGCGGACAAAGACATGCTAAGTCAAGGAACTGAAGGAACTAAGCCATACGTTCAGATGATTCAGGAAGAAAATAAAAGGTTGAGCATCCTTGTTGAGCGAATTTTGCAAAGCGCAGTTCTTGAGCGGGGCGAATTAAAATTAGTTAAAGAAGATGTCCTATTGAATGAGGTTATACATGATGTAGCGCAAAATGCAAAATTCAGAATCAAAGGGATTGGTGGAGAAATTCATTTAAATCTACCAACTGAATTGCTTTATGTTTCGTCAGATAAGATGCACCTCACAAATACCATCTCTAATCTTGTCGATAACGCAATCAAATACAGCGAAAAGCCTCCAAATATTGAAATAAGTTTAAATCGAGAAAACAAGAAGTTATTGTTGAGTGTTAAAGACGACGGAATAGGTATTCATAAAGAACACTTGATAAAAATATTTGATAAGCTGTATAGGGTTCCAACTGGAAATGTTCATAATGTGAAAGGATTTGGCCTTGGACTTAGTTACGTTAAAGCAATTGCTGAAATGCATGACTGGGACGTGACTGTAAAAAGTAAACTTGGTGATGGCTCAGAATTCACACTAATAATAAAAGATAATTATGAATAAAACACTTCAAATTTTATTAGCAGAAGATGACGAAAATCTTGGTCAGTTACTAAATACTTTTCTTCGTTCAAAAGGATTTAGCACTGAGCTGGCAAGAAATGGGAAGGCTGCATTTGAATTATTTAGCAGCAGGCCCTTTAATTTTTGCATTTTTGACATTATGATGCCAGAAATGGATGGTTTTACATTGGCGAAGGAAATTCGTGAAATTGACAAGAAAGTCCCTATTCTTTTCCTTACTGCAAAATCAATGAAAGAAGACAAGCTTGAAGGTTTTGCAATTGGCGCAGATGATTATTTAACCAAACCATTTTCAATGGAAGAACTGCTCGCAAGAATAACAGCGATTGCGAGGCGAACAGATGCCACTGATAATAAAGTAGATGGAACTCTGCTCGTTGGTAAAATCAAATATGACCCTGAATTTCGACTTTTACACTTATCTGAAGAAGTGAAAAAATTAACGACCAAAGAGAACCAACTATTGCATTTACTAGTAAAAAATGAAAACGAAGTTCTAGACCGTCAAGCTACCTTGAGGGCAATTTGGGGTGATGATAATTATTTCAATGGAAGAAGTATGGATGTTTACATTGCAAAACTCCGAAAATTATTGAAAGAAGATCCGGCAATTGAAATCATGAATGTGCACGGAAAAGGATTCAAACTTTTGATAAAAGATTAAAATGGCTTCGTATTCTTTGCCTTGTTAGCACGCATGACCTTCGAGGTGACCTCCTTTTTCGGGATAGGTGCTCGACCGACGCATAAGTATTCGTGGGCTGACTCTTTTCGCTTACTTCTCAATTGGAAAAAAATATTTCAACACCAAGTATACAACTTATACTTCAATTTTATAATTTTACATTGTTGCGATCGATAACGCTATGCGACAACTTTTTAAATTCGATCGTAATGACCAACAAAGAAAAAAAAGAAGCGCTTGATAAAGCGTTCAATAATGGTGATAACATCACCGCATTCCATTTATTATTTGAACTTCCTGCTTATGAGATCTATTCGGTCCTTAGCAAAAATGGTGTTTTTAAGGACAAGCAAGTCCTTAAGGAACTCTTTGGTACTTTCACGATCCAAGAACATACAAGGGTGTTCACGCCTTATGTGGAAGAATTCATCCTTAACCATTATTTGAAGTTCTCTGCACCTAATAGTGTTTTTGAAGAATTCCTCGTAGTCAACTATCCTGAGCAGTTCATTAATGCCATTCGAACAGATCGATCATTCATGGACATTAATAATTTCGAACGCCTTTCTTCTTTAAACTGGCCCTCTGATCATTCGTCCCACCTTCACGTCTGGAAAGAGATCCGTTCAATGGAACAAGACCTCTGGGACAAGGTCGAACAAGAATGTCGGGCATTTTCGGAGTTGCCAATAGAGATAAAACTGGTCGAACTCACTTTTTGGATCGAAAGCGAGCTATTCAATGATCCATCATCTGAAAACAATGAACACCTTTGTCATTGCTATAATCTCATCATTACATCGGCCCTTAGCTCCATCGATCAGAAAAAGGATCTAGACTTCCAACTCATGAAAACTAGCCTTTATGATCTGTTGAACTATGAAAAGATCGAACAAAGAGACTATTTTGAAATCGTTTCTGAATGGATATCTTTTAGAGATGGCCTACTCGCTTCTTATAGTTTTGACAGGAACTTCAAACCTGTAATCAAGGATGGGAAGATCGGCCTTCAGATCTCTTCGCAGGAAAACTACACGAAATGGCACTTGGACGGGTTGAGGTATCGTTTGAATGAAAGCCGCTATACTATGCGTGCTACTAATATTGTAGCCCATAAAATTTCCATAGGGGGGCTCTCTCTACCGGAGGGAATATCCGAAATAGACCGCAGTATCAATGAAGAAGTATTTCGTAGATCATGGAAAGGGATGCTGTACTTGAACGATCTGTACTTGTCAACCTTGAAATACAGAAATAGTAAAGTGCATCTTTCAAAGCCAATAAACCTTTTGACAGGATATTCCTGGAATCGTTTCGATCGATACAACAAACCACTTCAACTTTTGAAAGCTCAGGGAGCAAGTTTCTTTCAAAGTTGTTTGACGTTAATGTCTCACTGGTTCAGAAAGTCCATCCAAGAAAATAGAACTTATAATATTCCAAGTCCTTATTACTATGAAAGTTTTGATGACACAGCTTTAACTTTCAAATCCTTTGAGGAGTTCAAAATGGACCAAGATGAGTCCAAAAGTTTTGTAGAGATCTTCAGTTACCTAATCCCTCAAAAAGAGTTCGATCGATGGAATATCTATTACGATGTGCAAAAGACACCTTTTGTTAAGATCGGTAGGTATCTTTTCTGCCCTCTATCTTTCGTCACCTACAATGAATGGTTCTACAGTTTAGGGCAACGGGCTCTTGATATCATTAACAGAATACCCAAGAAGAAATATCCCAACCAACGAACATGGGAAGAGTGCGAGCGAAAACGTACATCCGATGAAATGGAAAAAGGGTTAGCTGAACAGTTCTCAAATAGAGGCTGGACTGCTAAAGTTATCACTGATGAGGAAT
The DNA here is from genome assembly GCA_945861175.1 of Chitinophaga pinensis. GTDB lineage: Bacteria > Bacteroidota > Bacteroidia > Flavobacteriales_D > Crocinitomicaceae > M0103. Next base: position 15,028 of record CAMATR010000005.1, read on the forward strand.
CAAGCTCCTTGGATGGAGACATTGACCTGTTCATTCAGGATAACGATACCCAATTGCTCATCCAATTGAAACGAACCGTTTTGAAGCTTGATCTGGAAGATGCTTTGAAAGAACGTTTTGAAACCGATCTTAAAGCAGCCGGACAGATCAATGAAATGATAAGAGCTGCTGCCGTACACCCTAACAATTTGAAATTTGAAATTCTTCCGGATGCAAAGAAATGGATCGTATCTACCTCCTTTGAGGGAACATTGGATACGATCGATGGATGCCGAAAGATAAACTACTTCGACCTTATATGGGCTCTAGAGAATTCTAACCTTCATTTCGAAACATTGAACGAACTGATCGAATACATGGAACGTGACGGACCCTTTAAAGATGGTGAGATCCTTTTGACCTTGCTTTGATACAATTGACGACTTGTCTCCTCCGGGAATAACCTTAAAAAACAAGTCGTATGAAAAAAGTAAGTATCCCAGCGGTCAATTACCATTTGTGGGAACCGTGCAACATGCGTTGCCATTTCTGCTTCGCAACCTTCCAGGATGTGAAGAGCACCCTTCTTCCGAAAGGACATCTTCCAAAAGAGGAATCCATCAAGGTAGTGAAGGCCATTGCTGAGCATGGCTTTGAGAAGATCACCTTTGCCGGTGGTGAACCGACCTCGTGTCCGTGGCTCGATGAACTGATCAGAACTGCCAAAGAAGCAGGGATGACAACTACCATCGTGACAAATGGCACCCGTTTGGACCGTGAGTTCCTGGAAAGGAACCGTCCCTACCTAGATTGGATCGCACTGAGCGTGGACAGCTTGGACCACGACACGAACCTTCGCATGGGCAGAGCGGTAGCCGGGAAGCGCACGATCGCACGGGAACGCTATCTGGAACTGATCAGTGATATCCATGAGTTCGGATATGGCCTGAAGATCAATACGGTCGTGAACAGTCACAACAACAGTGAGAAATTCGATGACCTGATCCTTCATGCGCGACCGCGACGTTGGAAGATCTTCCAGGTCACTCCTATTGCTGGTCAGAACGATGGCAAAGTGGAGGGATTTCTGATCCCTCGACAGGAGTTCAATGCTTTCATCGAGCGTCATCGACACCTCAGCTTCGTTACCACCCTCGTACCTGAGAACGAGGAACAGATCATTGGCTCCTATGCCATGATCGATCCGGCAGGAAGGTTCTTCGATGATGCGGAAGGTACTCACCGATACAGCGAACCCATCCTGACCGTTGGCGTGGAACAAGCGTTCGCACAAGTCGCTCCCGATCCAGATAAGTTCCTGGAGCGCGGAGGTCAGTATGATTGGAAATTGAAGAAATAATGGAAGCAAAAAGAATGATCATGAGAAAAGAAAGAATGAACCTATATACAGCATGTCAACAATACGTCAATCAGAAGGTCGAATTGAAAAAGGTCCAGAGCAAGAAAAACGAGGCTGTCGATCTCGAACATTTCGAGGAGGCAGCTGCGCTTTATGAAAAAGAGAAAGAGCTCAGTGAGAAGCTCATCTCCATGTGCTCAGACCTTGAAAAAGCCATAGCCGATCCAGAGGGGATCGGTGTATCCATCCTAACGCTATTCCCTTTCCGGCGTTCACTCTTCGAAGAGCCGAAACCGACAGCTAATAGAGGTAGGGATCGGTATTACCTTCAAATGATCGCTTGGGAAAGTGGTGGTCGTTGCAATTCGGATAGGCTTTGCTTACTCGAATACTTCGCTATTGAGAACTGGACAGAGTTCTTCATGGAGCGCAAGGAATGGTTGGAAAAGTGCCTACAAGAAGGTAACCGCAGTTACGCGGATCGAATGGTCATGGAAAAGGAGCTCCGGCAGATAAAGCGGGACCTCTTCAACACGCCGAAACATCAGTAAAAAAATGGATCCTCATCCCCGGGAAAACTGGGGATGGGGTTCACCCATGCGGTAAGCCAAGATTTTCTGCACAGATCCTACCATATCCAAATTTCAATGAGATCGGATTGGTAAGGTCCCTTGCACAATAACTGCACTGCCCCGTCTCGAATCCAAAATTGATCGCCATACCTTGTGGATCGTTCATGAAACGTTGAAAGAGGCCAAGAATTGGCTTCGTCAAGGAACTATCCGTTACGGGGTTGATCTTTCCATTCCTATGGACTATGACAATATCCTTTCCTTTCGTTGTGAAAGAATCCAAGAAATATTTGAAATTAGCGCGTTAAACACTTAGCTAATTATAACCGTTCAACTTTTAAACTACCATTCTCGTTCCCTGAAATTTGACCGCTCGCATACTTTTTCTAACTTTGTAGCGTTTTTGAATTGTGAAGAACTGGCTAAAATATATATTACAGAAATCATTAGGGTTTGACACCTACTTGTATGTGTTCGCCTTGTTTAAAATTCGCACTCTTCACAACGACTCAAAAGAGAAGGACTTTTTCCATTTCTTAAACTTATTGGAAGATGGTAAAGGAGATGTCCTCGATGTGGGTGCGAACATTGGTATCATGACTGTTCACCTTGCTAAAAGGGTTCCTAATTCAACTATTCATGCTTTCGAACCTATTCCTGAAAACTTATCCGTTCTAAAAAAAATCATTTCTAAATTCAACTTGAAAAAAATCCAGATACACCATACCGCTTTGGGTGACCACGAAGGTGAAGTAAAAATGATTCTTCCGAAAAATGGAAAAACAAAAATGCAGGGACTTAGTCATGTCATGCATGAAAGTATAACAGAATGGAATGAAGGTGATGAATACAATGTTCCCTTGAATACTCTTGATAATTTGTTGAATGGCGCTCCGATTCAAGGAATTAAAATTGATGTGGAGAACTTTGAATATTTTACATTAAAGGGAGGCTCTCGCATACTCTCGACAAATAAACCTATTATTTATGCAGAATTGTGGGACAATGAAAACCGAACCAACTGTTTTACATTGCTTACGGATTTGAATTATACGGCTCATGTGGTTGAAAAGGGCAATCTAACCCCCTTCCGTGCTGAAAAACACCGACATCAAACGTTTATTTTTATTGCAAATTAAGGTGTGCTGAAGGGCTGAATTATGCAGAAGAAATTCATTTCCAACCTACTATTAATCATTCTTCTTAATCTGTTAGTCAAACCCTTTGCCATATTCGGAATTGATGCTGGCGTTCAAAACAGAGTAGGCACAGAAACATATGGGCTCTACTTCTCACTACTCAATCTTTCGTTTATCTTCAACATCATAACCGATCTAGGAATCAACAACTTTACGACAAGAAACATTGCACAATACCCCAAGGTAATGCCTAAATATTTAGGTAAGGTGCTCAGTTTTCGATTGCTTTTATTTTTAATTTACAGCATCCTTACCTTAACTGCAGGATTTGTGGCCGGGTATCGGAGTGAAGCCCTTTATTTTCTCTCAGTTCTAATTTTCAATCAA
>CAMATR010000006.1 GCA_945861175.1 Chitinophaga pinensis
AGTTTCTACAAAAAGAAAAATGCAGTTTTAGATACTGAATGGGTAAATGGCCGTCTATTCTTTTGATTCAGCAAGATTAAAATTTTTCAGGCCTCTTTTTTACTATTAATTTTGCATTAAAGTTCTAATTCATGAAAGTATTCAAATTCGGAGGTGCTTCCGTAAAAGATCCTGCAGCTGTGCGCAATGTTTCACGCATTTTGTCACTTTATGGAGGCGAAAAGTTAATAATTGTTGTTTCAGCAATGGGCAAAACGACTAATAAGCTTGAGGAAATAGTGAAAGCATCCCAGAATAGAGATCATGACATGTTTATGGAATTAGTGGATGATCTTCATGCGTTTCATAGCCAAATAATGTTGGATCTTTTTCCGGAAAAACATATTGCAGTCTATAATAATGTTCAAGAAATATTTGAAAAACTTAGAGAGCGTTTTTCAGAAGCCTTTCCTGATAATTACAGTTTTGAATACGATCAGATTGTCTCCTTAGGAGAGTTACTTTCCTCACATATTGTATCTGCGTTTTTATTTGAGCAAGGTCATTCTGTAGGATGGGCAGATGCCCGAAAAGTCATCAGAACCAATCATCACTATCAAGAAGGAAATGTTGATTGGAAAAAAACGACTGATTTAATGAACGAAAGATTTACTCCTGAGTTTCAAAAAGTGGATATTCAAGTGACGCAAGGATTTATAGGTCATACTGATGAGGGGTTTACTACAACCCTTGGCAGAGAGGGATCTGATTATACCGCTGGTATTTTTGCCTTTTGCGCCAATGCAGAAAGTGTCACTATTTGGAAGGATGTTACGGGTATGTTAAACGCTGATCCTAAATGGTTTGATAATACTATTAAACTCGAAAGTATTTCCTTCAAAGAGGCAATAGAATTGTCTTATTATGGAGCTTCTGTAATTCATCCGAAAACCATAAAGCCACTTCAAAATAAAGGAATTCCGCTCTACGTTAGATCCTTCATCGATGTCCACCTTGAGGGAACTGTGATTCAATCCTCTATGGAAAATGATCACCTTGTGCCTTCATTTATCTTTAAAATGGATCAAGTTCTTTTCTCTTTTAGAACTCGGGATTTTTCATTTATAGTTGAAGAAAATTTAAGTGATATTTTTGAACGTCTTGCAAATGTCAAAGCGAAAATTAATCTAATGCAGAATTCTGCACTCAATTTTTCAATTCTTTTAGATAGGAGTAAAGTTGATCCAAATGAAATCGTAGAATTATTTAAGGATTCATATGAAGTTCGCTACAATGAAGGGCTTGAATTGGTGACCATCCGTCATTATGATCAAGCAACGATTGAGCGTGTGACAGAAAACAAGGATGTTCTATTGCAACAAAAGTCTCGGCAAACTGCTCGGTTAGTAATGAAAGACAGGGGATAAGGAATACAAAATACCTTGTTCAAGGTACTTAAAAACCAGAACTTAGCCTTAACTTTGTTTTAGAATTATGCCAAAACTCTCGTCTATACTGCCAGGAACTATCGTTGTCGTTAGGGAGATATCGGACTCAGGTTTAAGGCCAAAGTTGATGGAAATGGGCGTAATTATTGGGCAGCAGTTGACAGTTTTATTTAAAGCACCATTCGGAGATCCAATCGCAGTGGATGTAAACGGTTATCTGCTTTCTCTAAGATTAGACGAGGCGGCTTTAATTCAAGTTGATGTCATTGAAAAAATAATCCCCGTTTAATAGCCAAATGAAAATAGCATTACTGGGGAATCCGAATACTGGAAAAAGTTCAATATTCAATATGTTGACTGGAATGAGGCAACATGTTGGGAATTTCCCAGGAGTAACGGTTGATAAAAAGTTTGGAATTGTTCGGGTTGGAGACGAAGACCATACAATTATAGACTTTCCCGGTACTTACAGTTTATATCCGAGATCCAAAGATGAACATGTGGTTTACGATGTGCTATCAGATAAAAACCATGTTGACTATCCTGATCTTGCAATTGTGGTTATAGATCAATCTAATTTAAAAAGAAATTTATTTTTATTCACGCAGATATATGACTTAAAAATACCAACTGTTTTGGTTTTGAATATGTCGGACATCTCCGCGCGTAAAGGAATACAAATAGATATAAATAGTTTAAACAAAACTTTTCCTTCAGCACTCATTGTTAGTACTACGGCAAAAATAGGACTAGGAAAGGAACGTTTAATCAAGGCAATCCAAGAAGTTATAGATAAATCATGTGAAAATTATTTTCTTGAAAATGCCTGCATCTGCCCAATTGATGATCAGAATTGTCAGGAAAAAGAAGCCGATAAAAGATACGAAATCATAAATGAGCTGATTACAAAAGTTCAGTCCTTTAGTAATATTCAAGAAAAAGAAAGTACCCATGCAATAGCTTTAGACAGAATATTGGTACATCCTGTTTTTGGGTACCTCATTTTTGCTTTTGTTTTGATGGTGATATTTCAATTTATCTTTGCATTTGCCGCCTATCCTATGGATTTTATCGATAGTTCTTTTGCGCAAATGAGTGGATTTTTATCGGCGTCACTTCCGAGTGGGGTATTTGCCGATTTGCTAACTCAGGGAATCATACCAGGCATTGGGGGGGTGGTTGTATTTATCCCTCAAATTGCCTTGTTATTTTTCTTTCTCGCTATACTTGAAGAAAGCGGTTATCTCGCAAGAGTGGTCTTTATTATGGATAGAATTATGAGACCCCTCGGACTCAATGGAAAAAGTGTTGTCCCATTATTATCAAGCGCTGCATGTGCCATTCCTGGTATTATGGCAACCCGCACAATTGCTGATTGGAAAGAGCGTATGATTACAATTCTTGTTGCACCAATTATAAGTTGCAGTGCAAGAATTCCTGTTTTTACATTGCTAATTTCCTTAGTCATTCCGAAACAAAAAATATTCGGATTGTTAAGTCTGCAGGGTCTAGTTTTATTTTCCCTCTATGCGTTAGGAGTTGTATCGGCACTTCTTGTTGCTGCTGTTCTGAAATTTTTAATTAAATCAAAAGAAAAGGGTTATTTACTTCTTGAATTACCAACCTTTAAATCACCAATATGGAAGAATGTTGGGCTTACCGTTTTATTTAAAATTAGGGTTTTTGTTACCGATGCAGGTAAAGTGATTCTTGCGATATCAATTATTCTATGGATGTTAGCTACATATGGTCCAATAAATCGCATGGCAGCCGCTGAAAAAAACATTAAAAAACAAGCAGTGCAAAAACATTGGACTATTCAAGAGACAAATCAAAAATTAGCATCTATTAAACTTGAAAATTCTTACATTGGAATTATGGGGAAAAGTATTCAACCTATTATTGCCCCTTTGGGGTATGATTGGAAAATAGGAATTTCTTTGATAACGTCTTTTGCAGCAAGGGAAGTTTTTGTTGGTTCACTTGCAACTATATATTCAGTCAATAGTGAAGAAAACGGAAATATGCGATTAATCGACCGCATGCGTTCTGAAAAACGGGCAGATGGTAAACCAGTTTATTCATTAGCTTCCGGAGTTTCACTGATGGTTTTCTATGTGTATGCTATGCAATGCATGGCAACTCTTGCAGTTGTGAAAAGAGAAACTAAAAGTTGGATATGGCCACTAATTCAAATTGGATTTATGGGTATTTTAGCTTATTTGGGTGCGTTAATTACTTTTAACTTATTGGGATGACACAAGAAATACTTGTAGTAATAGCTATTTTTGGAGCGGTCTTTTTTCTGGGGAGAAAGATGTATATTCGTTTTTTTAAGCGTGCGACCAAGTGCGATGGGTGTGCGATAAATAAATCTTCAAACCAAAGTCAATGGCCCCCAGAGATTTCTTGATCAAAGGAAATACCTTTTTGTTTTAGTAATCTACCAACATAGACAGCAAAGAAGACTAAGTAAGCAAAACAGGCCACACCCACCCAATATGAATGCTGGATTCCCAGCATCTTTTCATTGGATAAAGCGCCTTGAGTTAAAGAGATTACTCCACCCCCCATAATCATCATAATTAATAAACTGGAGGCAGTATTCGTTTTGTCACCCATTCCGGCAATACCCAATGTGAATATGCATGGCCATAGGGTACTACAGAATAATCCTACGGATATAAATGCAAAAACACTCGTCATACCACTTGAAAATATTCCAATTAACAAAGCTAAAATCCCTAGCACAGAATAAAGTACTAATTGCTTTGCTGGTTTCCCCTCACTTACTGCATCAGCAACAGCTAGGACAACAACTATCAATAGATACGGGTATAATTCTTGAATTGAATGCCCTCCAATAATATTAGCAAATGCAAACACCCCAAACGCCGCGAATGGCAGTAATAGGCTTAGTTTCAATTTTGTTGTCTCATTTAAGTCAAAAGCGCCTGCCGCAGATGTCCACCTTCCAATCATTAAACTTGCCCAAAATAGAGAAACATAGGGCGCGACTGCACTTTCAGGCGTACCAAGCTTTTGCTTCATAAATTCTGGAAGATTACTTGCCGTTGAAACCTCTACTCCTACATATAAGAAAATCGCAATCATACCCAATATAACTTGGGGATGCTTCATTGTTTCTATGATTTGACCGCCTTTATTTTCTACTGCTTCTCCAATTCTGTCTGGTACAGATGACAGTTTAAAGAAGATTGCAGCGATAATAAAAGTAACCCCTAGAACCAAATAAGGAATTTGCACCGCCTCTATATTTAGTGATTGATCAGGATTTGAAATACCACCAAAAATTGCAAATGATACGATAACAGGGCCGATAGTTGTTCCAACATTATTTATTCCACCAGCGAGACTCAGTCGCATATTACCTTTTGAAGGATCTCCCATTTGAATTGCTAATGGATTTGCTGCAATTTGTTGTAACGAAAAACCAAGACCTACGATGAAGAGCCCACTTATGAGAAGTGGGAACGATGCATTATTCGAAGCAGGAATAAACAAGAGTGTCCCGCAAGCAGAAACAACTAGCCCCAATGCCAGGCCATTTCGATAGCCTATTTTATTAAGTATATCTCTTTTAAGCAATGCCGAGATTAAAAAATAAAGAATCGAACCAACGGTATAGGCTACATAAAAAGCGAATGAAATCATTTGAGATTGCATTTGACTTAGATTAAGTGCTTTTTTGAAAACTGGAATTAAGATATCGTTGCTTGCGGCCACGAAACCCCAAAAAAAGAAAATAACGATAAGTGTAATGAATGAACTGCCTTTAGTTTTAATGGACATAGGTTTTTTTCGGAAAGATAGAAAAATTGAAAAGTCTATGAAGCTGATTGCTCCAATTTATTTGCACTTACCGATATGAGTAACAATTTTTTTATAGCTTTAAGGATACCAGTGCTATCAAATCCACATTGCGCCCAGAGCTCTTCTTGTGTGCCATGATGAACATATTCATCAGCTATTCCTAAACGCACGACTTCAGCTGAATATCCTTGGTCAACCATGAATTCAATAACGGCAGAACCAAAACCACCCATAAGGCATCCGTCTTCAACAGTAATGACTTTTTTGAATTTAGAGAAAACTTCGTGAAGCATTACTTCATCTATCGGTTTTACAAAGCGCATATCGTAATGAGCAACAGAGACCCCATATTCTTTCATTTGTTCAGTTGCTTTTTGGGCAAAGTTCCCGGGATGGCCAATTGTTAAGATCGCTAAATCTTCACCAGAATTGAGTTTTCTACCCGTACCAACTTTTATTTTCTTCATGACTGTTTTCCATTCTGTCATGACGCCATTTCCGCGGGGGTATCGAATAGAGAAGGGCCCCATGTTTTCTTGCTGTGCAGTATACATAAGATTTCTCAACTCAGCCTCATTCATAGGAGCTGAAACAATCATATTTGGTATGCTACGCATGTATGATAAATCGTAAGCACCATGATGCGTTGCGCCATCTGCACCAACAAGACCTCCTCGGTCCAAACAAAACACGACATTCAAATTTTGAATAGCTACATCATGCAAGACTTGATCATAAGCGCGCTGCATGAAGGAAGAATAAATATTACAAAAAGGAATAAGTCCTTGGGTAGCCATTCCTGCCGATACAGTAACTGCATGCTGTTCAGCAATACCCACGTCAAATGCCCTTTTAGGCATTGCTTCCATCATAATATTAAGTGAACAGCCAGATGGCATTGCTGGAGTAATACCAACGATTTTATTATTTTTCTCAGCTAATTCAACAATAGTATGACCAAAAACATCTTGGTATTTTGGCGGTTGAGGGGATTTAGGAACTACTTTAACGATTTCTCCAGTGTCTTTATTGAAAACTCCAGGAGCATGCCATTTAGTCGGATTTCCTTCTTCTGAATATTTATATCCTGCTCCTTTCCGGGTTATGCAATGCAATAGTTTTGGCCCAGGGATATCTTTTAAATCTTCTAAAACTTTCGCTAAACCAATCACATCATGACCATCAACAGGACCGAAATAACGGAAGTTCAATGATTCGAATAAATTACTTTGTTTAAGTAAGGATGACTTTAAAGCCGTTGATATTTTTGAAGCAACAGACTGGGCATCAGGACCAAACTTAGATATCTTTCCTAAAAGATTCCAAACATCATCTTTTACTTTATTGTAAGTATGAGAGGTAGTAATATCAGTCAAATATTCTTTTAAGGCTCCAACATTGGGATCAATTGACATGCAATTGTCATTGAGAATAACTAAAAGATTGGCATCTTTTTCAAAGCCAGCATGGTTCAGTCCCTCAAAGGCCAGGCCTGCAGTCATAGCACCATCACCGATAACCGCAATGTGCTGACGATTTTTTTCACCTTTGTGTTTACTTGCTAAAGCCATTCCCAAAGCAGCGGAAATAGAGGTAGACGAGTGACCAACGCCAAATGTATCGAATTCACTTTCGGATCGTTTTGGGAATCCTGACATTCCACCCATTAAACGATTTGTATGAAAATGTTCTCTTCTACCCGTCAAGATTTTATGACCGTATGCTTGATGACCAACATCCCAAACCAATTGATCGTAAGGTGTATTGAACACATAATGAAGGGCTACAGTCAATTCTACCACCCCCAAGCTAGCACCAAAATGACTATTACCTATTTCTGAAATCACATCAATGATGTACTGACGAACTTCATCAGAAACCTGCGGTAAATCATCAACATTGAACTTAGAACGAAGATCCGAAGGGATTTCGATCTGTTCTAATAAGGGTCCTGCTTTGTATTGTGCCATAGTTGCGTAAGTATGCAAAGATAAAGCTTATTGATTGAACTAACAAATGGGGTATTTATTTTGTTCAGTCTTTATCATGGCTTGGATTCAAATTTTATTTTATTTTCATAATGGATGTAACTTTTTTTAGTTTTGGTACACTTACAAGATACAGACACTTGTTTAAGGGTAACAATGAAATCAGGACAACAAGACCATTTTCTAAAACTCTACGAACCAATTCATGATAGGTTTGAACGCTTCTGCAGGGCTAGGGTTTATGGCCAAATGGATTACCGCGAACTCATGAGTGAATCCATTCTTATTGCTTTTGAAAAAATGCACACCCTGAGATCAGAACAGGCCTTTTTGTCTTTTTTGTTTGGAATAAGTGTTCGAATTTTGAGTAATCAGCGCCGAAAGAAAAAGGTTGTTACTTTTCAAGATGAATCTCTGATTCAAAAGGTGGAGGACAATAGAAATCGCCCTGACGAAGATGCGGATGTCTATTTTTTATATCAGGTGTTGGCTTTATTACCCGTTGTTCAAAAGGAGAGCCTAATTTTGTTCGAGATAGCTGGATTTAATATCAGAGAAATCGCTGGAATTCAGCAAGCTTCAGAATCCGCAGTAAAACAGCGTTTAAAAAGAGGCAGGCAGAAACTTACCGAGATCCTGCATAATGAGTCCAACATAAAAACAGAGGAGGTCACACATGGAGAAGCTTGATAAATTATTTGAAGCAGCGCGAAACCAACAGGTTGAGTTCACCTTTGATGAGGCGAAGGAATCGTTTGTTTCTAGACTAAACAATCCGTTAACTCGAGTACAGTCCAACTTTCAAAAAGTATTCACAGTCAAAATTTTTTTAATCATGTTAAGTTCACTTATTTTAATAGTAATAACAGGTCATTTTCTAATAAGTACCTCATCGGGAATCCACAAAAACGAGATGTCATCACCCATTTCCGAGAACAATCAGAGCGGCCATGTGGACGAGAAGAAGTTATTGAATGTTGGGAATACGGAGAATATTGTAGCATTATTTTCCGGAAGGCATTCCAAGAAAACCCCAGACTCCATTGAAGTTTTTGGTTCGGTAACAGAAAGGATTTTAGGAGATTTTCAAACAAACAACCAAAGTTTTGTGCCTTATCAAGGCGCTGTTTTGACGCATATTTTCACGGATGAACCATACATCCCTAACCTGAATTCAGAAGAGATTGCTGCCAATCATAAGAAGAAAAAGCAGATGCTTAAAGCGCTCGAAAAATTCGATAAAAAAGAATTCGCAATGATGCCAAGCGGAACGTTTAAATATGAGGAGAGAACAGTCTCACTGCAATCTTTTGTGATTCAGAAGGCCGAAGTAACGAATTTGGAATACAGAACCTTTCTTTTTGACTTGCTCATTCAGGGAAGAAAAGACGAATTCCTAAAAGCAAAACCAGATCAATCTCAATGGACAAAATCAAAGGAGCTAATAGGTTCCTATTTAGGACCGATGGAGGAAACCTATTTTTCAAGCAAAGCCTATGACGAATACCCAGTTGTCAATGTATCCCGTAAAGGAGCAGATATGTATTGTAAATGGTTGAGTCAAGAGTTGATGAAATTTATTAATAAGGACAAACAAAAACAATTCAATGATGTTCGATTACCTGGTCGTGTTGAATGGATATATGCAGCCTCAGCTGGCGGTAGTGATTATCCATATCCTTGGAAAGGAGAATTTTTAAGAGATAGCAAAGGATGTTTTTTGGCTAATTACAAACCTTTTGAGAACAGTTATCAAGACGACGGAGGCTTTTTAACGGTTAAAACTCAAACATACAACCCAAATAGTGTTGGAATATACAATTTGAGTGGAAATGTTGCTGAAATGGTTTACAACTCTCCAAATTCAAGAAAGGAACCAGGAACAGCTGGAGGCGGATGGATGAATAACGCAGAAGAAATCAAGATTCTTGGACCTGACCCCTATTCAGGAATAACAGATGCGCATCCTAATATTGGTTTCAGGGTAGTGATGACAGTTTTAAATCACTGAAAATGGTAAAGCCGCACGAACATGTCCGTGCGGCTTTAGATCTTATTTAATCCAGATTACAAATTATCAAAGAAATCATTCCCTTTATCGTCCGTAATAATGAACGCAGGGAAATTCTTTATTGTGATCTTGCGAACAGCTTCCATTCCGAGTTCTTCAAAATCCACAACTTCTACAGATGTAATATTTTCTTTGGCAAGGATAGCAGCCGGACCTCCGATAGATCCCAGGTAAAAACCACCATATTTCTGACAAGCGTCTTTCACTTCTTTGGAACGATTTCCTTTGGCAAGCATGATCATACTTCCTCCATTTTGTTGGAAAAGGTCTACATAAGAATCCATACGGCCTGCTGTAGTTGGACCAAATGATCCTGATGGCATTCCTTCCGGAGTTTTTGCCGGACCAGCATAATATACTGGATGGTTTTTGAAATATTCTGGCATCGGTTTACCGGCATCTAACAACTCCTTGATTTTCGCGTGAGCAATATCACGAGCAACAATCAGTGTTCCATTTAATTTTAATCTTGTTTTAATAGGGTAGTTGGACAACTCCTTCAATACTTCACTCATAGGTCTATCCAAATTGATCTCAATGGCAGCTTCCAAATGCGGTGGGTTTTCAGGCAATAATCTTCTTGGATTTTTCTCAAGTTGTTCTAGAAACAATCCTTCTTTTGTAATCTTTGCTTTGATGTTTCTGTCAGCTGAACATGAAACACCTAATCCCACAGGACAAGATGCTGCATGGCGAGGTAAACGGATTACTCGAACATCATGTGTGAAGTATTTTCCCCCAAATTGAGCGCCAATTTGACTTTGTTGGCAAATCAAATGAACACGTTTCTCCCATTCTAAATCTCTAAATGCTTGACCCTGCATGTTGCCTTCAGTCGGTAATTCATCAAAATAACCTGCAGATGCTTTTTTTACTACAGCTAAATTTGCTTCTGCTGATGTTCCACCGATGACTAATGCTAAATGATAAGGTGGACAAGCTGCAGTCCCCAAGTCTTTGATTTTTTCGCGGATAAATTCCTCCATCGATTTCTCATTCAAAAGGGATTTTGTTTTTTGATAGAGGAACGTTTTATTGGCAGACCCTCCGCCTTTTGCCAAAAACAGAAATTCGTAGGAAGCGCCCTTTTTTGAATAAATGTCAATTTGTGCTGGCAGATTTGATCCAGAATTTTTCTCTTCGAACATTGAAATAGGAACAATTTGAGAATACCTCAAATTGCGCTCCTGATAGGTGTTGAAAATTCCTTTTGATAGGTATTCTGCATCGTCAACACCGGTAAATACATTTTCGCCTTTTTTCGCCATCACAATTGCAGTACCAGTGTCTTGGCAGGATGGTAATTGTCCTTCTGCAGCAACCACTGCATTTTGCAAAAGATTATATGCTACAAAGCGATCGTTATCCGTTGCTTCAGGATCTTGCAAAATATTGTTCAACATTTGCAAATGTGATGCCCTCAAGTAAAAAGAAACATCCGTCATTGCCTCTTGAGACAAAACTTCCAATCCCTTTGGATCGATGGTTAAAATTTCACGGTCACCAAGTTTCTCAACTTTTACATAATCAGCTGTAACCTTCCGGTATTCAGTTTTGTCACTTTGAATTGGGTACGGGTCACTGTAAAAAAAATCTGCCATAATTTGCTAAAATTGATTTCTCAAATTTAGCAAAAATGTTCGTCAAAATGAGATCAATGAAGGGGTCGTTGACTGTTATATCGAATATTTTAAACCAAACAATGCAGTCCTTGAAACGGATGATCTGAATTTAGAATCAGGCATTTGTTGCATGTATAGAGCTGGTCTGAATTCAGCATGAAGACTTGTTTTTGCAAGAAGTGGGCGCTTTTTGCCTAATGTAAAATCTAAACCTATCGGGATATAGATACTTGTGCTAAATGCTGACTTGTTTTTGAATACCTCTCCCTCTATTTGCAAACTTATCATACTATTTTCTTGTCCATAAGTCCTTTCAATAGTATGACCAATAAAAGTTCTAGAATTGATAGAAAACAACGCATTAAGGCCAATACCAGCGAAAAAGTTTAACCTATTGTAGTTTGTTGAATATGTAACTGCTGCATCGAGTCCAAGGTTTTCATTTCTTATATCCATCATATATGTTTCATATCTTGTTGTATCCGCATAAAATGTTTGACCTGTAGCAGATGAAGTTAATGTGTCATAAGCACCAGTGCTCCCGGAATGCGAATAAAAGGTTCCAAAGGGCCCCATGCCTTGATAAAGAACTCCTAAGCGAAATATGGCAGGTTTCCCTTTCTTTTTGATGCCCAGATTTAGCGCTAATGTTGATGAGGGTAGCATTTGAAATCCTTTAAGAAATGGATTTTTATTGTTAAAGTTTGCAGGTATATTTTCAATTATTGTTGAGGTGGGATGATAACGTTGAAAATCATTTTTACTTAATTCTTGGTCCAATCGATTTGTCATTCCGAATGAAACAGAAGCTTCAAAAATTCGCCAATTTCTGGAGATGCTGTCTTTCGTCTGTGCCTGTGCACTTGCGCAAAAAACAATAAGTGTCAAGGTTAAAAATTGAGTTTTCATGGTTCTGAGTTTTTCGCTAGAACGCCATGAATTGATTTGATATTGTTTATGTCCGCTATTTAAGAACCATTTTGCTTGAATTTACTATCTTCGCAACCGCTAATTTTCAAGGAAAGATGACAAATAAATATCCTGAATATAGAGGGTTGAACCTTCCAAATGTTGCAAAATCAGTTTTGGAGAAATGGCAACAAGAAAAGGTTTTTGAACAGTCCATTGCTACTCGCGAAGGGAAAACACCATATATTTTCTTCGAGGGTCCTCCATCTGCAAATGGTTTGCCTGGAATTCACCATGTCATGGCGCGTTCCATCAAGGATATTTTTTGTCGCTACAAGACCTTGAAAGGTTTTCAAGTGAAACGCAAAGCAGGTTGGGATACGCATGGTTTGCCAGTTGAATTGGGAGTAGAAAAAGAACTTGGAATTACCAAAGAAGATATCGGAACGAAAATATCAGTGGATGATTACAATAAGGCTTGTAAAGAGGCCGTCATGCGCTACACGGACATTTGGAACGATCTGACAACCAAAATGGGCTATTGGGTTGACATGGATGACCCATACATTACCTATGAACCGAAGTATATGGAGTCAGTTTGGTGGTTGTTGGGGCAGATGTATGAAAAAAACTTGCTCTACAAGGGCTATACCATTCAACCATACTCGCCAAAGGCGGGAACAGGTCTTTCTTCACATGAATTAAATCAACCGGGGTGCTATAAAGATGTGTCGGACACAACTGTTGTCGCTCAATTTAAAATTGTCGATGGTTCTGTTTCCCCCTTTGGAGGGGGATTAAAGGGGGAGGATTTTAAAAATGTTCATTTCCTTGCATGGACAACCACACCTTGGACATTGCCTTCCAATACAGCTTTGTGTGTCGGACCAAAGATTGAATATGTATTGGTACAATCCTATAATCAATACACCTACGAACCAATATCAGTTATTCTTGCAAAGAATTTGGTGGGATACCAGTTCAGCAAAGGTTTTCAAGCAGTTGAATCAGCAAATGAATTAACAAATTATACTGCTGGTGACAAAATAGTGCCGTATTTCATAGCAGGTGAATGCCTTGGCTCAGATTTGATTGGAATTAAATATGATCAATTGTTGCCCTATGCTTTACCTTCGGAAAAACCTGAAGAAGCATTTCGAGTAATTGGAGGTGATTTCGTAACGACTGAAGATGGAACTGGAATTGTACATATCGCTCCGACTTTTGGAGCGGACGATGCCCGAGTTGCTTCTGATGCAGGCGTGCCAGCCATGTTGGTTGCTGACGACAAAGGGAATTTGGTTCCACTCGTTGACTTGCAAGGAAAATTCAGACCGGAAATGGCTGAACTGGCAGGTGTCTACGTGAAGAACGAATACTACAACGATGGCGAAGCACCTGAGCGCTCAGCGGATGTTCAGATCGCCATTCAATTAAAAACACACAACAAAGCCTTCAAGGTTGAGAAATATGTCCACAGTTATCCGCATTGCTGGAGAACAGACAAACCGGTATTGTATTACCCATTGGATTCTTGGTTCATTCGTGTGACGGATGTGAAAGAGCGCATGATTGAGTTGAACAATACCATCAATTGGAAGCCCGAATCAACAGGTTCAGGGCGTTTTGGAAAGTGGCTTGAAAATGCAAACGATTGGAACCTTTCTCGTTCCCGTTATTGGGGTATTCCTATTCCGATTTGGTCGACAGAAGAGGGCGATGAGCGGATTTGTATTTCTTCAGTTGAGCAATTGAAGGCTGAAGCCCAAAAAGCGGTTGATCTTGGTTTCATGGAGTCAAATCCACTTGCTAGTTTTGATGCGGGTATCATGAGCACTGACAATTATGCTAAAATCGACTTGCACAAAAATTATGTTGACAACATTACATTGGTTTCCCCTACTGGTAAGCCAATGAAACGTGAATCTGACTTGATTGATGTGTGGTTTGATTCAGGAGCGATGCCTTATGCACAGTGGCATTACCCATTTGAAAACAAAGAATTAATTGACAATCACAAAGGATATCCGGGTGATTTTATTGCGGAAGGAGTGGATCAAACGCGCGGTTGGTTCTATACTTTACACGCAATTGCTACAATGGTATTTGATTCAGTTGCCTACAAAAATGTTATTTCCAACGGACTCGTTTTGGATAAAAATGGTCAAAAAATGTCTAAGCGTTTAGGGAATGCAATAGATCCATTTTCGACGTTGGGAAAATATGGTGCGGATGCTACCCGATGGTATATGATTACGAATGCGCAACCATGGGACAACTTGAAGTTTGACTTAGAGGGTATTGCAGAAGTTCAGCGCAAATTTTTTGGAACTCTTTACAACACCTATTCGTTCTTCTCATTATATGCCAATATTGATGGGTTCGATTATTCATCTCAAAATGTGCCCTTGAACGAGCGACCAGAGATTGATAGATGGATTTTGTCTAAGTTGAACTCCTTAATTGGAGAGGTGGATGCGGCGTACAATGATTACGAACCAACCAAAGCTGGCCGATTGATTCAAGATTTCGTGAGTGATCAACTTTCTAATTGGTATGTAAGATTGTGTCGTCGTCGTTTTTGGAAGAGTGACGATGCCAAGGATAAAACATCTGCATATCAAACCTTGTACACATGTTTGGAAACAGTTGCAGTGCTTGGTTCGCCTATCGCGCCGTTCTTTATGGATCAATTATTCTGTGATTTGAACTCCGTAACTAAAAAACATGCTGCAACATCCGTTCATTTGGCTGATTTCCCAATTGTAGATCAATCAGTTATCAATTTGGATTTGGAAGCACAGATGGACATTGCACAACGAACATCTTCATTGGTTTTAGCATTGCGCAAAAAAGAGAAAATCCGCGTGCGTCAGCCATTGCAGAAAATAATGGTGCCTGTGTTGAATGGTTCTTTTGCTCAGAACATCATGCATGTGAAGGAGCTGATTCTTTCTGAGGTAAATGTGAAGGAATTGGAACTGTTAGAAGAAGGCAATGGGATGCTTGTGAAAAGTATCAAACCTAATTTTAAAACAATCGGTCCGAAATACGGAAAACAAATGAAAGCCATTGCAGCAATGGTATCTCAATTATCAGCAGATGATATTTCTGCAATTGAATTTAATAATGGCTGGAAGGGACAAATTGAAGGTGCTGATATAGTTTTAGATCTGAACGATTTTGAAATTGCCGCTCAAGACATTCCCGGATGGCTCGTCACTTCTGAAGGTGGTTTGACCGTTGCTTTGGATATTACATTGACCGGTGATTTGAAAGCAGAAGGAATTGCTCGTGAGTTGATTAACCGTGTTCAGAATTTGCGGAAGGATTCAGGATTGGAAGTGACAGATAGAATAGTGTTAAAAATTGAAACAAACGATTTGCTCCGTGATGCAATTAATCAAAACAAAGAATACGTCTGCAATGAGGTGTTGGCAAATGACATCCTTTTTGACGCAGTGAGCAGTTCAGCTTTGATTACAGATTTGGAAACCGAAGCAGACACGAAGATTGATCTAGTAAAGAGCGGATTTAGAAATGAATAAATATCCAAAGCAATAATGTTCCGAAAGAAACTAGGGCAAAAAGAAGTTCCAGTAAAACGGGTCTCCCTTTGTATTTGCCTTTGTCTCGGTGTTTTTTAATTAAACTCGCCAAAACAATAAAAGGTGAAACGATATCTGCCAGGAAAAGTACAGCAAGTCCAATCAAGGAAAGAGCCCCATAAAAGGGGTCTATTAATGTGAGTAGTAACGTTATTCCTGCTATCGCAAAGCCAGTAATGAAAAAACCACGCATGAGCGGTTCTGTCTCAATTTCGTTAGATGCTTCATTCGACTCTAATACGCTAATTTCATTACTTGTTTTTTTTTCTTCTGAAATGTTCTCCTTTGAATTATTTGAAATACTATCATCCTGAACTTTTTGCAGATTTTCTTTTTCTTTAAGTTCTTTCTTTAGGCATGCCTGGTTTTCACGATATTTCTCAAGGTTCGCTTCACGTTCTTTTTGCAATTCTTCGTCTGTTTTATTTTCAAAAATCGCCCCGTTGGCGTAGTTTATTGTTTTTATCTCTAACCTATTTAAATTGTCACTTGTCAAACTTGAACCTTCGCATGGTTCAACGTAAATCTTCTTGCTATCGATGCGCTGCACGGCAGCTAAAACAATGGAATCATCCTTCTTATGGATTGTATCGCAGGGTTCAATTGGCTCGTTGTTCAAATTGATAGCATCATCATTGGCACTTGCATAGTCCTTTTTCCATTCGACAGCATAGCCTTTGGTGAAATGTCGTTTCTGAATAGTGCAACTTGAGGCGATGAGAACTAATAAGACTAAAATTCTTGTCATGTAACTGAAATTAAGGATTTTCAATAGTGCCTTTTGAATTTGAAATATATTGATTCTGTTGGATTTGAATAGGGGCTTGTAAAACAAAAAATGCCGAGCACTACCCGGCATTTTCATTTATTTGTTGATTGTCTTATAAATCAAATTTGATTCCCTGCGCAAGCGGTAAGCTGTCAGAATAGTTGATCGTATTTGTTTGGCGACGCATGTAAACTTTCCATGCATCAGATCCAGACTCACGTCCACCACCTGTTTCTTTTTCACCACCAAAAGCTCCACCAATTTCAGCACCAGATGTTCCGATGTTTACATTTGCAATACCACAGTCAGAACCAGCGTTAGAAAGGAATGCTTCAGATTCTTTTAGATCATTCGTCATAATTGCAGATGAAAGACCTTGGGGCACATTATTTTGCAATTTAATTGCATTTTCAACTCCGCCACTGTATTTCATGATGTACAAGATGGGCGCAAATGTTTCGTGCTGTACAATTTGGAAATGGTTTTCAGCTTCAACGATTGCCGGTTGAACGTAGCAACCTGACTCATAGCCTTCGCCAGTTAACACATCCCCTTCTACCAATATTTTACCCCCTTCTTTGGTCGCTTTGTTCAATGCATCCAAATACGCTTCTACAGCAGCTTTATCAATCAGTGGCCCAACATGGTTGTGCTGATCCAATGGATTTCCAATTCTCAATTGAGCATATGCTTTTACCAATGCTTCTTTTACTTTATCGTAAACACTGTCGTGAATAATCAATCGGCGAGTAGAAGTACAACGTTGACCAGCAGTTCCTACAGCACCAAAAACAGCACCAGGAACAACCATTTTCAAATCAGCAGAAGGTGTAATAATGATGGCATTGTTTCCACCTAATTCAAGTAAGGATCTTCCCAATCTTGCTCCAACTGTTGCGCCAACAGATTTACCCATTCGTGTTGATCCTGTTGCAGAAATCAATGGCACTCGCGTGTCTTCGGCCATCAATTTTCCAATTTCAGCACCACCGATTACTAGACCTGAAACTCCTTCAGGAACACCATTTGCATCAAAAACTTCTTTTGTAATTTGCTGACATGCTATTGCTGTAATTGGTGTTTTTTCAGATGGCTTCCAAACACAAACATCACCACAAACCCATGCCAATGCAGTATTCCAATTCCAAACTGCTACTGGAAAGTTGAATGCAGAAATAATTCCTACAATTCCAAGCGGGTGGTATTGCTCATACATTCTATGTCCCGGACGCTCAGAATGCATTGTCAAACCATATAACTGACGTGATAATCCAACTGCGAAATCACAGATATCAATCATCTCCTGAACCTCTCCAAGTCCTTCCTGAAGAGATTTCCCCATTTCGTAAGAGACCAATTTTCCAAGTGGCTCTTTGTAAAAACGAATTTTTTCTGCTAATTGACGAACGATTTCACCTCTTTTTGGAGCTGGTATAGTTCTCCAAACTTTGAACGCTTCTTGTGCTTTTAAAATTACAGCTTCGTAATCAACTTCTGTTGCTGCATTGACTGTAGCGACAAGTCGACCATCAACTGGAGAATACGATTCAATACGCTCACCACGTGTTTTAAACCATTTTCCACCTGTAGAGGCACCATTGTTTATTTCTTGTATTCCAAGTTGAGAAAGGATTTCCTGAATCCCCTGATCTGTCATTACTTCGGTCATGCGGTTAATCTTTAAGTTCAAAGTTGCCGCAAAATTAAGTTAAATATCCGTCTTCAGCCAAAAGTTATAGTGAGAATGTACACTTAAAAACTGTTAAAAGGAAAATGGATGTCCTTGAGAAGACTTTTTACTTCAGGCAAAGTATTTGTAACTTCGCATTAAAATTCTATTGAAATGAAAATTTTAGCACTCAGTATATTGTTCTTTGGTCTGCTTTCATCATGTGCAGCACTGTATCCTGTTGAAGACACCACAGTTCGATCAGTTCAAATACAAGGAACAATACATAAACCGTATTGTGGTGGCGCAAAACCTTCTCCCGATGTAGCTGCGGGTTATTATGAATCAATGACTGGAATTAAGTATAATATTTTTGCTG
>CAMATR010000007.1 GCA_945861175.1 Chitinophaga pinensis
ATAATGAAAAAAATAGCACCTTGTATTTTGCAGCAATAGAGTCTTCCTTTTCAAGGGATTTCTTTCATAAAAATGGTGTTTATGAGTTTGATTTAAATACATTCTATTTTTATGAAAATGGTGTGTTTCATAAGCGATCAAGAGCGATAATTCAACTATCTAAATTCCTAAAGTTTCCTTTTAATTTATTGAGAGTATTTTTAATAGTCCCACCATTTATTAGAGATGCTGTATATCGATTCATTGCCAAGAGAAGAAGAAAAATTGGTGGAGATTTTTGTGTTCTAATAGGAGAAAATGAGATTAAAAGATTTTTGAATTAATTATGAAAAGTTTTGAAAATCTCAATCAATCTATCGGAAGGCACCGTTTTATTCGGAAAATCATTCATAATTCGCAATACCTCTTCTGAAGCCATTGGATGAAGGCCCATTCTTATTCCGAGCTGCCGTAAATAACTCATTTCATTTTGATCCATGAGATTATCTGAATTCATCATTAGCACCAGTCGTTGAAAAAGCAGGATTCGCTGATGTTCCAACTTTGGTGGGTTTAATTCAATATACTGCTCAAAAAGCTCAATCAACTCTGCTTTAGAAATACCCATTTGAGTGACTAAAAGCACCAAAAACTCGAATTCTATTGATTTCGAATCATCATCTGCTTGAGCCATTTTAATCAACTGCTCCAGTAGTTGCCTTTTTTCATCTTTTTCTTTATCGTTCATATCAAATTTTTTCTAAAAAGATTTTAGTGATTTCGCAAACTTGGAGCATTTGAAAAGGGATTTCTTTATTTGTCCATGGTTGTTTGGATTCAAAAGTATGATTCCCATTTTCAATGATGTGTAATTTTGTATTCAACCATTTTGCTAATTCATAACCCTCATCGATTGGAACTGAGGTATCCGCATTGCCATGAATCAGCAGTGTGGGCTTTGTTGAGTTTTTACATTTTAATTCAATATTGAGCAATTCTTTGTGCAAAGAATATTCTTCGAATTGAATGTATTTATTTGGCATTTGCTGCTTTGTTCTGCTGTTTAAATTGAATCTCACATCTTCAGCCTTCCATTTCTTTAAATCATCACCAGAGGGAAAGCGTTTTGCCATGTTGCTCATTCCGGCCCAAGAAACGATTGAACAAATATCTTTATTATTTGAATGCAGCAATGCAATTCCAGCTCCCCTTGAGTGACCAATTAATGAAATGGTTTTGCATCTAGAAACTGTTTCTTTGATCCAAGAAATGACGGATAATGAATCAATGTATTCTTTATAATAGGAGTTGACAGAAAATGCATCGAGATCAGAAAAATCAATTCTATTCTTTATCGTTCCGCCGTTATGGGAAGCATTGTATTTGCAGAATCCAAATCCATGGTCTACGAAATATTTTTCAACTAAATTCCAGCAGCCCCAGTCTTTATATCCCATAAAGCCATGCATAAAAAGAATTAGCTGTCCATTAAATGCTTCAGGAACATTAAGATCAAGCAAACTTTTTTTTCCTTCAGCTCCTGAAAAAATACTGTTTCGTATGAATTGTTTTGAGGACATACATCAAAATTAATACTTTGCATTTTAAAGAGAATAAAATAACCTTGTTTGTTATACATCAAGAAAATATATTAAAATAATTAACAAACAATTTTTTAACCTAAAGCTATTCAATAGTCAATTATGTATATGTACTTGAATTGCTATCTTTAGCCTCGTAAAACCCACAAATTACGGGAATAATTTCTAGTGAAAATGAAAATATCTGCTTCCATTTATAGCGATAAAACACGCGATCTTAAAGATGTTATTATGGATTTAGTTGATCATCAGGTTGACATGCTTCATGTTGATTGCAATGATGACTTAAGTGTCTTTGATGATATTCAAAAAATCAGGCAATTGTGCAAAATACCGATTGATTTGCACATCATTACTCAAGATCCAGAAAAGTATTTCCCCTATTTGGAAAAGTACCCTGTTGAATATTTGACTTTCCAATTTGAGGATTTGACAAAAAAGCTTTCTATTCCAAAATCTATAGTAGGAAGGAAAGGTTTGGCTATCGTGACTCCAACTTCAGTCGATGTATTTGACGAGTTTATTGATTTTGATTTTATTTTAATTATGGCAACAATCCCCGGTCAAAGTGGTGGGGTTTTTGACCGTATAAACTTCTCAAAAATTCGGCAATTCAGAAAAAAATATCCAACTAAATCAATTCATGTTGATGGCGGTGTAAATGGTGAGGTTTCTTTTATTCTAAGAAATATGGGAGTTAGTTCTTCTGTATCTGGATCTTACTTGTTTAATGCTCCCAGTGTTGGACATGCTCTTATGAATTTAACTAAACGAAATATGGAGTCTCAATTTTTAGTTGAAGATTTCATGATTCCAATAGAGGAATGTCCTTACGTAATTGAAAGTAAGTTGACTTTACGTTCCGTGCTAGAAACAATAGAGCAAGGAAATATGGGATTCTGTTTGGTAATTTCAAATGATGGTATGCTAAAAGGACTTATTTCCTCTGCTGACATTCGAAAGTCACTTTTGAGACATCTTGATAATATTGCAGAAATCAGTGTTGAAGAAATGATTAATAAAAGGCCTATTGCTATTGAAAGTGATAATACTATTTTGCAATTACTTCAACTCATTAAACAATGTTCATTTCCTGTAATGTACCTTCCGGTGTTAAAAAATGGTACAAAATCCGCTGGAATTGTTAACTTTACAAACCTTATTAAAGGAGAAATATGATTATACATTTGAGGTCAAACGTGAATAAACAAGAAGCTAGTCAAATAGCTGAAGGTATAAAAGCGTTCCATATTATTTCTAATGGGAAAAATGTTTTAATAACTGGATCAGGCATCAAAGAAGTTCCTGAGTTTATTTCCGATAAAGTAGACGCTTTTTGGACTTTTCCGAATGATATGCAGCTTGCTTCTCGCAACTATTTGAGTGAAACGAGAAAGGTGAAAATTGGCAATGTGACGATAGGTGGTGATTCCAAAAACACTATTCTAATAGGTGGCCCCTGCTCAGTAGAATCTGAGGACCAAATTCGTAATTCTGCGCAATTGCTTGTAGGACTCGGGCTAACAACATTAAGAGGTGGATGCTATAAACCACGCACTAGTCCTTATTCATTTCAAGGTTTAGGTCTCGATGGTCTTAAGCTATTGGCAAAAATGAGGGATGAATTCGGATTGAATGTTATAACTGAGGCAAGAGATGCTACTCATATTCAAGAAATCATTGATTATACCGATGTTATTCAAGTTGGCGCGAAGGCAATGTATGATCAGGGAATTTTACGAGCTTGTGCTAAGACAAACAAACCTGTTTTGATTAAACGTGGTTTCGGAACTACTTTGCAGGAATTAGCTCAGGCGGCTGAATTTGTAATGTCAGGAGGGAATGAAAATGTTATACTTTGTGAACGTGGATTAAGAACTTTTGAAACCGGAACGCGATTTACACTTGATTTGTGTGGTGTAGCGTGGATGCAAGAGCATACCAATTTACCTGTTATTCTTGATCCTTCTCACGCGATGGGATACGCTTATGGAGTGCCCTCTTTGGCGAGAGCATGCGTTGCTATGGGAATTGATGGCTTACTAATAGAGGCTCACCCTGATCCAAGTGTAGCTAAATCCGATGCATCTCAACAATTAAATCATAATCAATTTCGGGATCTTCTTGATGGATTAAAACCTGTTGCACAAAGTGTGGGATATAAAATCGTTTAAAATGTATTTGGAACAAAATATTAAAGGTCTTTGTGTAAAAAATGGAATTGATTTCAATGGATTCCTAGATGATTTAGATGCAGACAATGTTAGCGAATTAACAATTTTTGATTTGGAGGCGGTTTGTGAAGAGTATGGTGTCGATATGATGGCTCTATTATTTAAACCTATGTTCCGGAATGAATTATATGGTAAAAAAATAGATAAAATAAAATTACTTGTTCTTGATGTTGATGGCGTAATGACGGATGCCGGAATGTATTTTACTGAAAGTGGTGATCAGATTAAGAAATACAATGCGAAAGACGGGATGGCTATTCAATATCTTGTTAAAAATAAGTTTCAAATAGCAATAATTTCCTCAGGGTTCAAGACAGAAATGGTTAAAGCGAGAGCTGAGTTACTTGGTATCCAATTTTGTTATGTAGGCAGAGATCCGAAAATAGATATTTTATCAAAACATTGCGCTGAACTTGGGATAGGCTTGGAAAATGTTGCAATAATTGGTGATGACGTCAATGATTTAGACGTAATTCGTAAAATTGGCTTTTCAGCATGTCCAAGTGATGCAGTTGCCGTTGTAAAAAGTCATGTAGATATAATTCTCACTAAAAAAGGTGGTGAAGGATGCGTACGTGAGTTTATCGATGCTTATTTATTAAAACAACCACTCAATTAAATACGACATAGATGAAGATTGGATTAATTCGTGAGGGAAAGGTGCCGCCAGATAAAAGAGTGCCACTAACGCCTAAACAATGTAAATATCTAATGGTGCTTTATCCTGAATTGGAAATTATTGTTCAGCCGAGTCCAATTAGAGCATTCAAAGATGAAGAATATTCGGAACAGGGAATAGAACTGCATGAAGATTTATCTAATTGCGACCTTATTTTAGGAGTCAAGGAGGTTAATATTCAGGATTTGATTCCGAACAAAAAATTCATGTTCTTTTCACATACAATCAAAAAACAGGCGCACAATCAAAAATTAATGCGTGCATTGATTGACAAGAACATCGAGATGATTGACTATGAATTAATTAAAGACAAGAAAAATAAAAGAATCATAGGATTTGGAAGATATGCAGGGATCGTTGGAACTTATAATGCATTTCTAACATATGGTTTAAAGAAAGGTCTTTATGAGTTAAGACCAGCGAATCAGTGTCATGATCGTAAGGAGATGGAGGCAGAATTAAAGAAAATTAAACTCCCAAAAGATACACGAATCGTACTAACCGGTTTTGGTAGGGTAGGCAATGGGGCAAGAGAAATTTTGAATTTACTTCCTATTACTGAAATGACATCAGAGGAGTTTACATCAGGGACTTTTACTCATCCTGTTTTTACGCAATTAGAAGTTGGAGAGTATTACGCAAGGATAGATGGAAAACCCTTTGATAAAGCTGATTTCTATACCAATCCTGAAGTTTATAAATCGACTTTTGATCGATTTTTGAATCAAGCTGACATGTATATTCCTTGTCATTATTGGAGCAGTCGATCACCATTTATAATTACAAATGAAGATTTGAAAAGAAATGATTTACGTTTATCAGTAGTTGCAGATATTTCATGTGATACTGACGGTCCAATAGCACCCACTATCAGACCAAGTAAAATTGTTGACCCAGTATACGGATACGACCCACATACTGAGCAGGAAGTTGATTTCAAAAATTCAAATGCCATTGCAGTTATGGCTATAGATAATCTTCCTTGCGAATTACCAAAGGATGCGTCAGAGGATTTTGGTAATGAATTATCAAAAGTTGTATTTCCGTGTTTATTGAAGGAAGACCCTGACAATATTATTGGAAGAGCAACTGAAACAAAAAACGGAATGCTTAATTATGGGTTTTTGTATCTTCAAGATTATGCTAATGGTGTCCTAACGCATTAATAAATGGAAAAAGGGGATAAGCGAATCATACGAGGCTGGGTTTTTTATGACTGGGCAAATTCAGTTTATAATTTGGTTATTTCCTCTGCAATATTCCCCATATTTTTTGATATTCAAACGAAACTTGAGTATGCTAAATCAATAGGAAAAGACGTGAAAGAGTTACCGGAAGGACAACCAATTTTGGTTGATTTTTTCGGTTTGAAATTGTCTTCCTCAGTATTGTTTTCTTTTACACTTTCCGCTTCATTTCTATTGGTTTCTTTTCTTTCCCCTTTGCTCTCAGGAGTAGCTGATTATACCGGAAGTAAAAAGAAATTCTTGAGATTTTTCTGCTATATGGGAGCTCTTTCTTGTATGTCACTCTATTTTTTCAATCCTGCAAGAATAGAATTAGGGATGTTTTCTGTTTTCCTTGCTAGCGTTGGGTATTGGAATAGTTTAGTCTTTTACAATGCTTTTCTTCCAGAAATTGCTGATGTGAATGACCATGATAGAATCTCTGCTCGAGGTTTCACCATGGGATATTTTGGGTCAATGATTTTACTAGTTATCTGTTTGGCGTTGATAATGTCAACAGATGTAGGAAGTGAGAAATTGAATTACATGCGATATGCATTTGTTTTTGTTGGAATTTGGTGGATTGGATTTAGTCAATTTACATACAGAGTCTTACCAAATAATGTTTATGATAAAAAACCCGAGCCGGGCTATCTTTGGAGAGGTTTTAGAGAACTGAAAATTGTTTATCGTGAGTTCAAATCAACCGTTCGGTTAAAGCGTTATTTAGTTGCTTTTTTCTTCTTTAATACAGGTGTTCAAACAGTAATGTTAATGGCAACTATTTTTGCGAACAAAGAAATTGAATGGCCGGAAGGAAGCGGTTCAACTGGACTAATAATCGCAATTCTTCTTATTCAAATTTTAGGTGCAATAGGCGCTTTCATAATGTCAAAGGTTTCGCAGCGATTTGGAAACATTAAAACACTGATGATTTCAGTTGGTTTCTGGATTATAATTTGTGCTTGTGCATTTTCTATTCATAAGCCGACAGAATTCTATTTTTTGGCGGCATCTGTTGGACTAGTGATGGGAGGGGTGCAAGCAATCGGTAGGTCTACTTATTCTAAATTCCTCCCTGAAACAACGGACCATGCTAGTTATTTTTCTTTTTATGACGCATCTGAAAAAATTGGAATTGTCATTGGCACCTTATTCTTCGGTTTAATGGAATTCTGGACCGGTTCTATTCGTTATTCGATTGTTGCTGTTGCGGCTTTCTTCATAATTGGGTTTGTTGCATTGCTTTTCGTACCAAAAGAGGAAATAGAGGTGTCAGACATAAAAAAAGCCTGATATCATCAGGCTTTTTCAAGTTTATTTAACTTAATTATTTCTTATAAAAAGGAAGTTTTACAACTTTCGCTTTTACACCTTTATCGCGAATTTCTATATAGATTTCAGAGTCTAACGCTGCGAGTTCAGTTGTAACGTATCCTAGACCGATACCAATTTTCATTGAAGGCGACATTGTACCTGAAGTCACTTTACCAATTACATTCCCATTCGCATCCTGAATAGGGTAGTCATGGCGAGGAATACCACGATCGATCATTTCAAAAGCAACTAATTTTCTTTTAACACCTTCTTCTTTTTGTTTCTTGAGAAAATCAGAATCAACAAATTCTTTTGTGAATTTTGTAATCCATCCTAATCCTGCTTCCAAAGGAGAAGTTGTGTCGTCTATGTCATTTCCATAAAGACAAAATCCCATTTCTAAACGCAATGTATCTCGAGCTGCTAATCCAATTGGTTTTATTCCATAGGCTTCCCCTGCCTGAAAAACCTTATCCCATACTTGAGCAACATCTTTGTTTTTTACGTAAATTTCAAAACCACCAGAACCCGTATAGCCTGTTGCTGAAATCATTATATCATTTACTCCGGCAAATATTCCCTTGGTAAATGTGTAATATACCATATCGCTTAAGTTAACATCTGTCAAAGATTGCATTGCTTCTGCAGCTTTAGGACCTTGTATTGCAAGAAGCGAATATTCATCCGAAAGATTTTCCATTTCTGCACCAAGATCATTCTGACCTGAAATCCAGTTCCAGTCTTTTTCTATGTTCGAAGCATTAAAAACAATAAAATATTCGTTTTCATTTACACGGTAAATAATCAAATCGTCAACGATTCCGCCTTTGCCATTTGGCATAGAAGAATATTGTGCTTTACCATCAAACAAAACAGATGCATCATTGGAGGAGAACTTTTGAATCAATGCGAGCGCATTAGGTCCACGAACCACAAATTCTCCCATGTGTGAAACGTCAAAAACACCAACGCCATTTCTGACTGTTTCATGCTCTGCGTTTACACCTTCGTATTGAACAGGCATATTGTATCCTGCAAATGGAACCATTTTAGCCCCTAATGCAAGGTGTTTTTCGTAAAGTGCTGTATTTTTCATTAATAATTTTTTTTCAAAAGTAATTGTTTTAAGCGATTCAATTCACTTAGAAAAGTTGCGATAGTTCTTTTCCGATTAAACTTCCAATTGCAATACCCATTCCTCCCATTCTTACACCAACTGCAATTCGTTCATCAAGTTTTTCAACAATAGGAGCTTTTGCATCGCCAATCCCCATTATTCCTGACCATTCATATTCAATTGAATACTCACATCCAGGGAGTATCACTTGATCCATAAGTTCTTTTAGTGAATCAATTATTTTTTCAGAGGTAACCATCTCAGTAGTGGTTTCTCCTTCAAAATCCAAGTTTCGACCACCACCAACTAGAATTCGATCATCAATATTCCTAAAATAATAATACCCTTGCTGGTAATGGAATGTTCCTTTGATTTTTAAATCATGAATCGGTGTTGTAACAACAACTTGAGCACGGGCTGGTTTTACGTTCAAATGTGGCATTAAATTTTTAGCAAAACCATTCGTGCAAACAGCTACATTTTTCGCTTTCATGAAGCCAATGGAAGTTTGCATTGAGACATGGTACAAGCCTGATTGCAGAGCTTCAACGGCAACACCATAAATGCATTTTATATTTTTGCTAACAGCCAGTTGATGGAGGTAGTCAATCATTTTACCCGTATTGATTTGACCTTCCAATCGATTGAAATAACTTGTCTGAACACCTTTAAAACCAAATTTTGATGCACAATCTTTATCTTCTGAATAAACAGCGGTTTCACCTGTTATTTCTTCTATTTTTTGATTTAAATAAGGAAGGCGCGAATTAATTTCCTCCAAATTTATATTGTCTGATGGTAGAATGAGATCCCACGAACCCTTCAATTCAAGGTCCATGTTGCTATCACCAACAAGGTTGCGCAAGTTTTTAAGTCCTTTCCATCGTTTTTCTACCGTCGACCACACTGCAGATTCATCATAATTCGCAAGGTCATCAAGGATTTCTGTAACGCTCCCAAAACAAGCAAATCCAGCATTTTTACTACTTGCTCCCGTTGGAAGGTAGCCCCTTTCAAGTACCACTATCTTGGCATCAGCAAAGCGATTCCTTAATTCAATGGCTGCTGAAAGCCCAACAATACCGGCTCCAATAACGAGGTAATCGATTTCCTCAAAATAGGTTTTTCTTTCCCAAAAACTTAACTGTTCAATCTTTATAATCTGCATATTGTTCAAACAATTTTCGCGATATTTGTAAATTATTACTGTCAAAATTAAACCAATTCTGTAACTGCTTGTACAGGGTTTCGTTTAAAGTTTAAATATGAGGTATCTACTTATTCTTTTTGCCGTCGTTTGGGTTGGGTTTATCCAAGCGCAGTCGCTTACATTTTCATTTAAAGGTGCTATATCAAATCAAGATATAGGTAAAAACGAATCTGGTGTCATTGTAACAATTGTGCAAGGTGGCAACACATTGGGAACTTCTACAACAGCAAGTAACGGGAAATATTCTTTGAAAGGAAATGTTAATTACAAACAGCCTTTTTCAGTTGTTTTCACAAAGAGTGGCATGATTTCGAAGAGAGTGAATTTCAACTTCATGACTATGAATGAGGAAGATATTCCGCCAGGAGCCGAGTACAGTCCGATAGCTGATTTAAGTATTTCTCTCTTTACTGAAAGACCAAATGTTGATTTTTCTTTTCTTAATTCAGAACCAGTTGCTTTATTTAATTGGAGTAACGAAAAATTAGCTTCTGAATTGGATAAGGTTACAACTGAAAAAATGAAGGCACGCATTGAAAAGCTATTATTGCAGGCGGAACAGAATAATACAGCTAATGAGGTAAAGTACCAGAAAGCAATTAAAGAAGCAGATAATTTGTATTTGAGTTTAAAAAAATACCCGGAAGCTCGTACAAAATATGAAGAGGCTCTTGCCATAAAGCCGAAGGAGAAGTATCCAAGCGATAAAATAGTAGAATTGAATGCCCTCATCGCTGCTAAACAAAACCAAGATTTAGCGGCTCAGCAATCTGACACAGAATACTTGAATCTTATAAAGGCAGCAGATGCATTGCGGGATCAAAAGAAATACGATCAGGCAATTGCGAAATACAAAGAAGCTTCGGCGAAAAAAAATGAACAATACCCAAAGGATCAAGTAACTGCTCTTCAAAAAATGGTTGATGACCAAAAGAAACAGGCAGAAGCAGATGCAAAATACAATGACGCAATTAAGGCAGGTGATCTTGCCATGACGCAAAAGAATTACACGCTGGCAAAAGAAAAATACACTCTCGCCAAAGACATTAAACCAACTGAACAATTGCCAGTTACACGTTTGAGTGAAATAGACAAGAAAATAGCCGATCAAACAGCCTCTGCAGATAAAAAGAAGAAGTACGACGATGCAATGGCCGCTGCGAACAAATTTCTCACTGAATCTAAGTACGCTGATGCAAAGGGAAAATATTCGGAGGCATTAACGTATGACCCTACAGCAGTTATTCCACTAACTAAAATCAAAGAATGTGACGCTAAGATTGCCGCATTAGCGAAGGATAAAGAAAAAGCGGATAAAATTTCTAAATTACTTTCAGAAGGAAAAACATTTTTTGCAGGTTCTAAATTGAATGAAGCAAAGCTGAAATACAACGAAGTTTTGACCTTAGATCCGACGAATTCAGAGGCGAAACAGAAAATCGATGAAATCAACTTGAAACAGCAAGATGCAGCAAAATCGGTAGAACAAGATGCAAAGTTTGCTATGCTTGTAACTGAAGGAGATTTGGCAGCAAAAGGTTTGAAATATGTTGAAGCCAAAACAAAATATGAGGCTGCGTTGCAAGTGAAATCAGACCCCTCTGTTCAAACAAAAATTGATGACATCAATAAAAAATTAAAAGATCAGCAGGACAAAGCGTCCCAAGATGCAAAATTTCTTACTTTGAAGTCGGAGGGTATGAAATTGGCGAATGAGCAAAAGTATGCTGAAGCTAAAGCAAAACTTACCGAAGCTCAAAGCATAAAGGCTGATGTTGCCGTGGCTGCTAAACTAAAAGAAATAGAAGAAAAGCTCAAGCAAAATGATGCAGTTACAAAACTGGATAAAGATTATCAAGATTTATTAGTCGTGGCGCAGGGTTTAGAAACAGCCAAAGATTATGATGGTGCAATTTTGAAATACAAAGCCGCCGCAGCTAAAAAACCTTTAGAAAAATTACCGAAAGATAGGATTACAGCATTGGAGTTATTGAAATTGGACAGTGCAAAACAAAAAGATGCTGATACGAAATATACTGCTGCGATGAAGCGAGGAGATGATTTCATGGCACAGCAAAAATATATTGATGCAATTAAAGAATATAACACTGCATTATCTATTAAACCGAATGAAAGTTCACCGGTAACAAAAGCCAAAGAAGCTGAGGAACTTGAAAAGAATAAAGGTTCTGAAGATAAAAAGCAATATGAAAAAATTATCGGGGGAATTGAAAAAGCAATTGCGGAAAAAGACTTTGTTAGAGGGAAAGAATTGGTGGAAAGAGCAAAAAGTTTTAACAAGCAATTCAATATTATACCCTCTGATACAAGACCAAATGATTTATTGGCACAAATAAATTTGATAGAGCAAGCGGATAAAAACTATGCAGCGAAAATTGTTGAAGGAGAAAAGTTTGCTACTGCAAAAGATTACCCCAGAGCAATAGCAGCTTATGAAGCGGCAAAAATAATTAAGCCGGCAGAAACACTACCCAAGACTAAGATTGATGAGCTTAAGAAATTACAAAATGACCAAGCCTCTATTCAAGAAAAAGAGGCCATCTACAAGGATAATATGACTAAAGGAAACTTAAGTCAGAATGCTAAAAATTATGCTCAAGCTCTTATTAATTATGAAAGCGCATTGAATGTTAAGCCAAATGACCAAGCTGCTAAAGATAAAATTTCAGAGGTAAAACAATTAATGGATGAGTTAGCTAATGCATCTAAGTCTTCCCAAGAAAATAAGTTGAAATTTGACGATTTAATCAAAAATGCTGATGGATTATTTCGCTCTGACAATTTTGCAGATGCACTCATTAAATATGAAGAGGCGCTTGGAATTTACCCTACAAGTAAATATGCAAAGAAGCAAATGGATGAGTGCAATATAAAACAATCATCGGAAGCTAATGCAAAAGCGAAAGCAGAATTCAATGCATTAATTAAAATCGCTGACGAAGCCTTTAAAATAAAAAGTTTTGATCGAGCACGTGAAGATTACAATAAAGCATTGGCAATAATACCCGGAAATCCATACGTCACAAATAAATTAAAGGAGATAGATGCATTTTTAAATCCCACATTCGAAAATACCGCTGCACTTCAGCCACTCGGTAAACCATATGATAGCTCCGTTATGGATGGTTACGCAGCTCTTGTAGAGGCTGATATTCAAAGGAAATCTAATAAGGAAGTAGCGATTAATGAGAAATTAAATGATGCCCAGGAGCTAACAGATGAATTAACGGAGTTAAGTATTATTGAACAACAGCGAAAAATAGATAAAATGAATGCTGTTGTTACTATAATAGCAGCAGATGAGTTGATTACCGATATGAATCGGCAAATGACCACACAAATTTTTGAGCAAGGTCAAAACGAATTGTCTAATGAAAATATGAGAAGCCAAAATTTTAAGCATTCAGAGAATATTCAGTCTCAAGATTTATTATATTCTACTTCAAACCAAATCAGTATAGAATACAGTGACAGAGCATCTGTTTATTCTCAAAATACTGAAATAATCAATGTTCATAACGCGGGATACGAAGAAGAACTTCGTCAGCAAAGTATATCTGAGGCTAACACAAATATTACATCTGGACAGAAACTTTTGATTGTTCAGTCAGATCTTCAACAAGATGTGATGGATGATTTTGAATCACGCGCTGCAGTCCGTAGCGAAGTAGATAAGAAACTGGTTGAAGTAACAACGGTGGATCAAAATCTTACAAATTTAAATAGCAAAGAATTATTAGATAACGATCAACAATTATCAGTTAAAAAGGTAGCAATAGCAGAAAAGGAATCTCAAGACGCAGAGGTTTCCGCAAATAATGATATTTATCTAAAATCAGTCAAAGAAGAGGTGAACAATAAAGATCAGTCAAAATCTGATGAACAAATTATTCACACTTCCGATTTAACTACTTCTTTAAATAAAATAAACGTGTCGATGGATGGCGAAAATGTAGACAGGGATTTCAATAGACTTAAAACTACAGAAATAATACATAATGGAAATGAGACTATTGAAAAATCTTCCATATCATCAAATATCAAAGAGAATGATAAGTATTTGAACAACGAAAGTGCAATTAATAACAAAGTTGCCATAGCGAATGAAACGGATACTAAAGCCATTGAAAATCATTCAATAAATGTTGAGTCTGTAACTTTATTGAATAAAAATACAGCTACATCAGTATCAGAATTAAGTATAGGTGATGAGAAGGAAAATTTACGGTCCCGTTCGACAGTTGAAACAATGACTACAAATATTGAAGAGAGTGCAAAGAATTCAACAAAGAACCAAGAGGCTGTTACTCAAAAATTCAATGACGCAAGCAAAGCCGTTGATGCAAATAATTTAAGCTTGCAGGACGCAAATAAGGAAAAGAGCTTATCCAATCAAGGGAAATTAACTATTTCGGAACCCACAAAACAGGAGAAAGTAAAGCTAGCAAACTCGCTCGGAAGGGAATACCCAGAAGGTGTGAGTCAGGAGTCATTCACTCAAAACGATAATAAAGGTTTGATGACTGCGATTATCACCCGAAGAATCGTTGTAATTGAAGGTCACGGTGATGTTTTCGTGCGCACTCAAACTTTACAGACCATTACTTATTCTAAAAATGGGCAACCAACAACGGAAATAGTTTGGCAAAAAGAAACTCAAGGTCCCCAATTGCAAAAGCACTATTAATTCAATAGTTATTGTCAGTAACTCTTCTTTGAGTAATTCTTGCATGTGAAAATAAGATTTAATTTCACATAAAAAGAAATTCATTGGCAAAGAAGTTAATAGTAACGATATGCATAGTTGTCAAATTAATTCTTGGATTATTGATTTGCAATTATTTCTGGAATTCAAGTGATTTTATCTCCATTATACGTATTCCTTGGTATATTGTGTTAGAGGGATTAATTTATATAGCAGCTCAAATGATTACACGTAAATTTTCCAGTGTTGATAATTGGTGGGATTGGGTTTATTACTTTGGTCTAATATCAATTATGCTAACTGTTTCATTTGGTTCTATTTCACAATCTGGAACTTGGTTTATGGTAGTCAAATCTGGAACGATTATGCTTGTTTTGCCTGCAATAATAGATTTTATAAAATTGTTAATTCCTAAAAGTTAAAAAGAAAAATGAATATTCATTTCATAGCAATAGGGGGAAGCGCAATGCATAATCTTGCAATTGCTCTTAGTAGAAAAGGAGCAAATGTTACTGGCTCAGATGATGAGATTTTTGAGCCCTCTCGAACTCGACTAGAAAAGCAAGGGATTTTGCCAAATTCAATCGGTTGGTTTCCAGAAAAAATAAATTCACAAGTAGATGCCGTCATTCTGGGTATGCATGCCAGATCGGACAATCCTGAATTGCTCAAGGCAAAGGAGATCGGTTTAGCAATATATAGCTATCCCGAATATTTGTATGAACAAAGTAAAAATAAAACGCGCGTTGTAATTGGCGGAAGTCATGGGAAAACGACTATCACTTCCATGCTTTTGCATGTTGTGAATGCCCTAGGAATGAATGTGGATTATATGGTTGGGGCACAATTGGAAGGCTATGATTGCATGGTTAGGCTAACCGATGATGCAAAAGTAATGATATTGGAAGGGGATGAGTACTTGAGTTCCCCAATAGATCGCAGGCCAAAATTTCATTTATACAAACCTGATGTAGCAATTATTAGCGGTATAGCTTGGGATCACATAAATGTATTTCCAACATTCGAGAATTACGTCGAGCAATTTGACACTTTTTGTTCGTTGATTTCAGAAAATGGTACGTTGATTTTCAATGAAGATGATGAAGAAGTAAAAAGACTCGGTGTTAAATATGCTTCAACTAAAAAAACAGTGCCCTATCAAACTCCTAAATATGACGTTACTGAAACTGGTACATTACTTCATTACAACGGTGAAAATTACCCATTAAAAATATTCGGTTCTCATAATCTTCAAAATTTAATGGGAGCAATGCGTATTGGTCAAATTATTGGTATTGAGCCTCAAAAGTTTTTTGAAAATATTCAATCCTTTACTGGCGCCGGAAAAAGACTGCAAAAAGTAGCAGAGAAAAGTTCATTCACAATGTTTAAAGATTTTGCGCATTCGCCATCTAAATTAAAGGCAACAACGAAAGCTGTAAAGGAGCAATTTGAGAAAAGACATGTGGTTGCATGTATGGAATTACATACTTTTTCTTCTTTGAAAAAAGAATTTCTTTCGCATTACAAAAACGCTATGCAGTCAGCAGACGAAGCGATAGTATATTTTAGTCATGAAGTTGTTGCGCATAAAAAGCTTGAGCCAATAACCAAAGAATTGGTAGCAGCCGGCTTTGGAGGTGGGGTTACTGTATTGAATGAAACCCAAGAGATTATTGATTTCATTCATTCAAAGAATTGGAATAATAGTGTTTTATTGATGATGTCTTCTGGAAACTTTGACGGAATCAATTATGAAGTCCTAGGCGAAGAACTTAGTTCGCAACTCGAATGAAATACCTGATACCATTTTTTTTATTGCTAATCGTTTCCTGTTCAGGCTTAAAATACCTTGAGCGTAAAGCAACGTTACTTGATTTGAAGTCGCAATATGACGCAGTGGGAGCAACAGGTACTTTTCTGTTGCATGATCCT
>CAMATR010000008.1 GCA_945861175.1 Chitinophaga pinensis
TCATCATTTCTCCTTTTAAAAGATTCAAAAGCATCATTTTCAATTGAGGGAGAAAATCCAAGAAATAATCGTGCGGCCCGCTGGGGGAAAGCAATTGGTCAGGCGGGTAAAAACGAACTGACAATTGCTGAATTGAATCGCTTGCAACAATTGGTAATAGAAAATGACCGATTTATCAAAATGGGAATAAGGCAGCAGCAAGGATTTATTGGAGATAGGGATCGTGCAACACAAGAACCTATTCCGGATCACATTTCTGCAAAGTTTGAAGATCTTGACAGATTAATGGCAGGATGGATACAAACACAAAAAGTGCTCACGCAATCGAGAATGGACCCCGTATTAGTGGCCGCTAAAATTGCATTTGGATTTGTTTTTATTCACCCTTTTGTAGATGGAAACGGACGTTTACATCGCTATATCATTCACCATATTTTATCGCAAACAGGTTATACCGAACAAGGAATCATTTTTCCAGTTTCAGCTTCTATCCTAAAACATATTAAAGACTATGCAAAAACATTAGAATCCTATTCACATCCAATTTTGAATTTTATTGATTGGAAACCATCTGAGAATAATAATGTCGAAATTTTAAATGATACCATAGACTATTACCGCTATTTTGATGCAACAGCAAAGGCTGAATTTCTATTTTATTGTGTTAATGACACTTTGGTTAATGTTATCCCTAACGAAGTCGAATATTTAATGAAGTTTGACGAATTCAAAAGTTTCTTAGATAATAAATATGAAATGCCAGACAATATGGTCTCCCTTTTGGTTGGATTTTTGGAACAAGGAAATGGACAACTTTCTAAACGTGCACGAAGCAATGAATTTAAAGAATTGACGGAGGATGAAATCGGTATAATTGAAGAGCAATTTGCATCGATATTCTCTGAAAATTAAGCTATGGAAGTAAAATCATACAAAAGATAGTTTTATCGTTTTTTACCGTTTGCAGTATTTTTGACGGTATCTTTCCATTCCATCACCCCCACCAAATCCTTATAAAAGTTTGATTTTTCGATCTTTTGGGTCACTCGAGCGGAGATTTGATTAGTTTTGATCGAATCTACGTTTTTTATTTCCCACAGAACATTTGATATTGAACAAATTAACTCGAAAAAATATTCGTTCGTAAAGTTAGAACTCACTTGTTTTGCTTGTCGTAAGCAAATCGATTTGGAAACAATAAATGGTGCAATTTGTGTTTGTCGAACAAATCTCCACAAGTCCATATTTTACTTAGTTTCCGAGCGATTTTCACACCGTTTTTAATGCACTTTTCAAGGTTAGAACTCGTGAGGTTGGGGTTCGATAGTTTTTCCTCCAATTCGGAAATTTCCTTTTTGGATTTTTCACTGTACTTGCTGTAGATAAGGTTGTCTATTTTGCCAGTAGCAAACCGTTCTACTACGTTTTCTAATTCCTTTCGTATTTGGGTAAGTTTAGATTTAGTAGCGGTAATTTCATTAGCCTCGGATTTTGATAACTCGACCAATTTTATCTGCATTACTTCAGGGAGCGCTTCTGCATCAATTTCATTTAATTCTAACTGATATTCATTTAAGAGACTTTCAAAGGTCTGATGTAACTTGATAGCACTAATATTCACTCCAAGAGGTTCAAGGAATGTTGGCGTTGCGACGGGGTTACCTGCAGCAAAAGCTCTTTTAAAAGGATTTGAATTTAACAAAGAAGCACGATTAAGTAGCATACTTTATAAACCAAACGCATTAAACGTCACAACTGGTGTTATTACTATTCCTAGATTAATTCCAATAAATGATATTGTATATCCTATAGGCCCAACTCATATGAGATTAACAGTGTTTTGCAAATGTAAATTACGCAACAGGAATTGTTGATGTAAAACTCTCCAATGTTCAAAACGTAATAATTGATGGAACAACAACATTAGTTACTCTTACTGCTACTGCTATTCCACCTGGAACACGAGTTGAGCGAAGGTAGAAACCTAAAGAGGAACCCGGAGGGAGACGTGGGCGACCTACGCAGTATGCACAAGGACTTCGCGGAGTTATTGAACTTGCGAAGATGGATTGGATCCAAGTGTACATTTCGACAGGCTCAATGCCCGAGAATGAACACACTTAACTTATAAGAATTGGAATTAGAAGAGTGGCCGGATGTTCTGTGTGACTTTAGGTGCGAAAGGAACACTGCATATGCAGAGGATTCTCAAAAACTGTGACAAGCCCGCAGCCGAAAAGACTTAGCAGATGAGCCTAACACATGGATTGAAAACATATTGAGTAAGAAGGTGTCGTAAGTTTGGACACAATGCTGAGCGTTACGTTTGATCCGCATCGACTCATGGATCTTTTTGAGAATTTCCTGTTAAGAAAAAGCCTCCCAAAATGGGAGGCTTTTTTAGTTCATTTCTTTTTATGAATTTTTACAACAAAACTTTAGATTCAAAGTTATTCTTTATTTAAATTCCATTAAGCATTTTAATTCGGCTCATCTTCACAGCTAGAGCAATCACAATCCCCATCATTGAAATACTTCAAAGGAATCTCAGTTCCGTCATAACAAGTAAAAATAGCTGCTTGAGTTTCAAAATCATTGACAGAGGGGGCTTCTCGAAGGTTTTCATTGATTAATTCGAGCGTATCAGCTGGAGTCGTTATGTTAGTTGAATCAATGTCACTACTAAGTTCGTTAACTGGAGTGTTTTTATCTATTTCAGTCGGGGTTTTGTTAGAAAAATCAAAAGAGATGTTTCCCATGATACTATTACCGCGCAATAAAAATGCAGCTAAGCCTCCAATTAAGAGCAACCCTATCCAGGGCTGCATTTTATTAGCTGATTGTGCTGCCTTTACCTCTTCGACTAAATAATTCTGTGAATACATTTCATAGATTGGTTTAGTGCTAAATCCAAAAAGGTTAACAACTATAGTCAATAGCACTCCAAAAATCAATGACTTTCCTATCAAGAAAAAGAACAAAGTTGAAGCATATTTTGACTTACATGAACTTTTGAAGGTTAACTCTGCTTCAGAAGTTTTTAAACTAGAATTGTAAAGTAAAACACTTCTATTCATTTGTAATTTATGAACCGCTAATTGAGCCTTTGTATAAATCGCAGTGTCAGACATTTGGGTTGATATTTCTGAGTCTTCCTTTACTCTTTTTTTCTCGTCAGACTTCAATTTTGCAATTGATTTTTCTAAATTTTCAAGTTTTCTATTCAAAGAATCATTGGCCATCACTGGTGATACATCCAACCCTATTTTACTGATTTCCCGTGAAAAGAAATCAGAATACACTAGGTTCTCATTTTTGCGCAATGTCAGATCTTTCTCGACTTCTAATGTGTCTATACATTTTTTAAATTGAGTTTCGCTTATCGTCGTGTCCCTAAGCAAACCATTAATTTTTTGGGCCATGCTGTTTTCATTCAATGACTTTTCTAATTGTTCATTCTGACTAGAGGTTACTTCATTAACTATCTCATTTAAACCTTTAGCTGATGAATCAACAAGAATGTATGGGAGAATAAGTAATATACCCCCGACTAAAGCTACAAATATTGGCTGTAAAGAAAAAGTCCACGCGCGATCGAAAGTAGCCTTAGCAAAACCTGTTATTCGATCTTTATAAGATAAATGATCTACATTCGAATTTGCATAAATTGCTCCGACACTGGTCATAAAGGCTAAAGTTATTCCTATGAAGATTGCAATTAAAATAGACAAAACAGAAGGCGCATACCAGAACCCAGCCCAAGTACCACCCCATCCATGCAAGTCATCAAGTTGATTTATTCCAAAAGTAAATAGAAGTATTGCTATTGTTAATCCGATTAAAGTACCACTGAAAACAGCGGCTTTTCGGCCCTCTTTATGGCTGCCAAATGACACTAATCCAACTACCCAAGAGATTAAGGCTACAATGGAT
Organism: Chitinophaga pinensis; assembly: GCA_945861175.1. Taxonomy (GTDB): domain Bacteria; phylum Bacteroidota; class Bacteroidia; order Flavobacteriales_D; family Crocinitomicaceae; genus M0103. Next base: position 3,934 of record CAMATR010000008.1, read on the forward strand.
AAGTATAATCCGATATCTCCAATCAAAGGCATTTCAGCCAAGAAACCAATGAATTTAAAGATTGCGATACATAGCATACCGATACTGACAACTATAAATGATTTATTATAGTTGGCCCATTTTAAAGCAGGCGGCACGGCACGAATACTGTGCAATAATATATCAATAGGTATGATTAGCAAATAATGCTTAGCAATCCTTAGGACCATTAACAAAACATCCAACACCAAAAGAATTATTTCGTAGACTGCGTTTAAGAATGGAATTATAAGTTTGTCGAAAAACCATTTCCACAATGCTACGAACATCATTAAAATCCTATAAAGTACAGCTGTAAATACAATTATAACATTGTCATATAACCATTTTATTACTATAGCAAGATAACGAATAGCTACACTTAAAGTGTAAAAAGAATAAACCACCAAATTGAACAAAAATCCCAGACAAATACCGAGAACTGAAAATGGCAAATACCATTTTGGACTTTCGCTTACATGGCCAGAAAGAGATTCGATTTTTAATAAACCGGATGGATTTTCATTGTTTTGAGAAGCAACTAAAAATCCAATTAACGCCAATCCAAGAAAGGCTCCTAGAGAAATATATAACATAGCAGTATAGTTTAGATTCGAACATAATATAAATAACTCACTTTTGCAAATACTTTTATTCAATTAACTTATTTAAATAAATTTTGAGCATTGTCTATAGTTGTCTTCAATAATCAAGATTAGAATGATAATGTCTAATACCAAGTTGTATTTGATACCGAAACAAAGATTTTTGTGTAAACTAAATTCTTAAAACTCAAACTCTCCTTTTTTAGTTCTTTTTTGTTGTCAGTTTACTCTCCCGGTGCTTCTGACAGTGAGGGCTCTATCAGAGGAAAAGAAAATGGAATTTGTCATTTCTTTTGGATCTAACAAGGTCATGGTCATAGTTTCTTCAAACGGCGCATTCGGATGACCTCTTTTTTCTGTTTTCAATGCTTTATAATTCAACCCGCCAATATTCATAATCAACTCGCTTTTAATTTCCAAGGTATCCAGATTTCGGATTTTAAATGCTTTGGAAATCAATATAGGTTCTAGAGTAGTTTTGTCTTCAGGTTCAGTTGACCACTTCAATACCGTTTCACCATTTCTTGCATAATAGGCTTCCATGCCGTCATCCGCTTTTTTATCTTTAAATACTACCTGAAGGGATGCGCCTTGTTTTAAATTCAATTGTTCATTTCCTGATGAGGCTTGAATATCGATTGTTCCTCCTGATTCAAGTAGTTCATCCGTGGTGGTCGAAGTACTTAAGTTGTTCAGAATAAAATCACTTTTTTTGTAAAATTCGGTCAATTTAATCTCAATGGGAGTATTCTGATCTTTCATGGCAAATGAGTTTGCTCTGATATATACTTGTGTCCCTTCTTTACCGATGAGAATGGTATCTCGCTTGGGATTAATGAGGAAGGTCTGTGCGGGTTTGGCTAATTTTTCAATTTGATTTGCCTGATCACGATAATTTCTAACGATTTCCACTCTTCGGTTCGCTGTTTTCTCATTTTCATTCTTGTTGGCATTAACGGGAGTGCTTTCACCTTTCCAGTCGATGTGTATTCTGTTTCGCAAATCATGATCGAAGAGGTAGGGTTGAACGGCTCTTGTCCTGTTCAGAGAGAGCGTTTTGTTGTAGGTTAAGTCAGCATCGGAGTCGGTATGACCAATAAGCAATAGTTCCTCAGCGGGATCTGTAACTCTTGTTAGTAAAGAATCCAACAAATGCTGTGAGGTTTCTGTGAGGCCGTAACTGTCCTTGGCAAAATAGATTCGCACAGACTGTTGATCGATGTTTTGGGATAGTGCAATGCCTCCGGTCGCTAGGCTTAGTGTGAGTATAAATCTTTTCATGATTATAAATTTTAACTTAATAACTGCAGAGCTTTAAATTGGTAACAGTTAAATGCCAACTATTTGATCAGCGATTTTTTAAAGCAAATTAATTGATTTGATTCCATTGCTAATCTCAAAACTTTATCCACCAATTCGCACCCTATAGGGGGGCAGAAATATGGCCTAAAATCTCCAAAATTATAAAGTGCTGAGAAACTATAAATTAGATCCTATAACTCGAATACATGCACTTCGTGTTTTTCGTTCCAAAAAGAATAATCTATTATAATTACTCTGAAAATTCCCGAAATTGTCAATCGCTGTGAAAAGGAAGATATTCTTTTTCCATTATTAAGTTTTCTCATAAATTCTGTGGATAATATAAGTTCGATGGAATTTAAACGGTTTGACAATGGTAATTATTTGAAATACCGAAATCTCTCTCCTTGGGGAAAAGAGGACTATTCACTTGAGGAAGTTGTAGGAGGAATCTATAAGTTCATGGATAAAAATAATCTCATAAAACATTAGAATGGGGCTTTTGAAATTAGCTTTTTGAAAACTTCAATCTAAGCAACACTTTTGGATTGGGTTATAATAACGCCTAGCGAAGGAATAAATTCACTATTTCTTTGTCTCTTCAAAAAAAGACATTAGATAAATTGTTAATGCAAAATACCCAAAATCCATGAACCCGTTCTCATAACTTTGCGCAATAAAACTTCCAAAAAATAATATTAAAAAAAGGAGTAAAGCCGCGTAAAATCCCCATTTTGAAAACTTTTTTTTCTGTCCTTCTCTAAATTCTAATTTAAGCAAAGCCATGGCAAACAAACCAGCAATTGCTAGTTCCAATAATACTATTATTAAAAATGAAACCCACACTCCTCCGGGAAGCCAGTTTATAATCGTAGTTGAGTATTTCTCAATATACCACTTCGGAGGAAACTCTCCCGTTGTTTTTTGAAAGGCAGTTATGCCTCCAAGAAGGGCATAGATAAGCAGAATAAAGATTCTTTTTGGCACTTCACTTATTAATTTGATGTAATCTATTGTTTATCAATTACTATACTACGATGATACGTCTTAGATTCTGTAATTAAATAGAGAGTGTATAATCCTGCTCTTGGTGATGAAAGCAATACCTTTTGCTCTGTCTCACCAAATAATGGTCCAAGGTTTATTTCTTTTGTCAGCTTTCCTGTTGGATCATATACTTCTATTCTTGCAGACTGGCTCTCTCCCACATTCACTCGAACATTAATCTCGCCCTTATTTGGATTCGGATAGACTTCTAATTCGTCTGTTATGGTTTGATGCATTAATAATTGATCCCCTTTTTCATCTATTATGATAAGCTGCATTTGAAGGGTTGTGTCATTGAAACAGCCATCCTCAAGCGTTAATTTTATATCGTATATTCCTGGTTTACTATAAAAATGCCGGGGGTTTTGATCAACACTCGTCGTACCATCGCCCAAATCCCATGAATAAGTGTGCGCCGACATTGACCTAAAATGAATTTCAGTATTAATAGAAAACCCTTCTGAATGCATAGGCAAGTCCTCAATAAACGCATCTGCACTCGCTGAATACACATTCCGACTGCCTACTGTTATTGGCTCTCCGTTAATTTTTGTTTCGTTTCCACAAACATTTTTTACGGTTATCACAGGTTGAAATACCCCCTGGTTTTTATATTCATGCGTGCCATTTGTGCCTTTTAAACCATCGCCATAATCAAAGCAATAATTTTGGTTCCAATCCGTTTGAAAATAAACCTCTGTACCGGGACAAATTGGATTTAAGGTGTTTTTACTAACATCTATAAAGGATTCTGGGATAATATCATTTCTAACCTGAATGATTGTCTCACCTGTTATTGTTTTTATTCCATTAAATGCGATTAGGTGAACTTTATAGGCGCCTGCTTTCTGAAATGAATGCTTAAAGTAACAATGCATTTCTCTGAGACTTTCTTTGGTTCCATCGCTATAATCAATAGTATACAAAAAGCTCTCGTTCCCTTGATTTAAGGTACTTAAGTCATCCCAAAATTCTACATTCTCTCCTGGACAAACTGTATTTTTTGAAACCCCAAGAATACTTTCCGCGAACAACACTTTACTTCCAAAAATGAGCAGTAACACTATGTTTTTTCTTAAAAGTAATAGGGGTGTGTTCATTTTTTGGTTGTAGTGGTTTTAAGGTTTTCGGTTAAAGATTTCAAAAAAAGCACTCCGTTCTGGAGTGCTTTTTTTGAAATAACTTTCTATCCTGAGCACATTTCACATGCATCTGGATTATCGAGTGAGCAGGCAATTGCTGCTTGCTCTTCTTCTATTGTTTTTGCTTTTGGTTCCTCAACAAGAGCTTTATCTATAGTAAACTTAATCGCATCTGTAGCTGCTTTCGTTCTTAAGTAATACATCCCCGTTTTTAAACCTTTTTCCCAGCCATAGAAGTGCATTGATGTCAACTTACCAAAGTTTGCATTTTCCATGAAAATGTTTAACGACTGTGATTGACAAATGTATGCTCCACGATCAGCTGCTTGATCTATAATAGACTTTTGAGAAATTTCCCACGCTGTTTTGTAAAGATCCTTTAAGCGCTGAGGAACTTCAATAATATTTTGAACGGATCCATTTGCAGCCATAATCTTCTGCCGCATTTCTTTATTCCATAGACCCTCTTTGACTAAGTCCTTCAAAAGGTGCTTGTTCACTACAATAAACTCACCCGAAAGCACGCGTCTAGTATAGATATTTGAAGTGTAAGGTTCAAAACACTCATTATTACCAAGGATTTGCGCCGTTGATGCTGTAGGCATTGGTGCAAGTAATAAAGAGTTTCTAACCCCATATTCTTTCACCTCTTCTTTTAACACTTTCCATTCCCATCTGTCTGTTGGAGTTACTCCCCACATATCAAATTGGAAGATTCCTTTTGAAATTGGTGAACCTTGAAAAGTTTGATAAGCACCCTCTACTTTTGCCAAGTCTTTTGATGCAGTCATTGATGCATAGTAGATTGTCTCAAATACTTCACGATTCAATGCCTTCGCTTCTTCAGATTCGAATGGGAAACCCATCATAATAAAGGCATCCGCCAATCCCTGTACGCCAAGTCCAATTGGACGATGGCGTAAATTTGAATTTTTTGCTTCTTCTATGGGATAAAAGTTTTCGTCGATAATTCGATTCAAATTAATAGTTGCCTGGTATGTTACATCAAATAATCTGTTGTGATCAAATCCTCCATCTTCTGTTACGAACTTTGGCAGTGCCAAAGACGCAAGATTACAAACAGCTATCTCATCAGGTGCCGTGTATTCAATAATTTCAGTACACAGATTTGATGACTTTATTGTTCCAAGGTTTTGCTGGTTTGATTTGGCATTCGCTGAATCTTTATACAACATGTATGGTGTTCCCGTCTCAATTTGAGATTCAAGGATTTTAAACCACAAATCTTGCGCTTTAATCGTTTTTCTTCCCTTTCCTTCCTGCTCGTATTGTGTATACAACTCTTCGAAAGCGGCGCTGTGAACGTCTGAAAGACCCGGGCACTCATGTGGGCACATCAAGGTCCAGTCTCCATTGTCTTTCACTCGCTTCATGAAAAGATCTGGAATCCACAGTGCGTAAAATAAATCCCTTGCTCTCGATTCTTCTTTTCCGTGATTCTTTTTAAGATCAAGAAAATCAAAAACGTCTGCATGCCAAGGCTCGATATACATTGCGAAAGAACCTTTTCTTTTTCCCCCTCCTTGATCGACATAACGTGCGGTATCATTGAATACACGCAACATTGGAACGATCCCGTTAGATGTGCCATTTGTTCCCTTAATGTATGATCCTGTGGCGCGAATGTCATGAATTGACAATCCAATTCCTCCCGCTGATTGAGAGATTTGAGCACAAGCCTTCAATGTATCATAAATTCCTCCAATGCTATCCTCCTTCATAGTCAATAAGAAGCAAGATGACATCTGCGGTTTAGGTGTCCCTGAATTGAATAAGGTTGGTGTGGCATGCGTGAACCAGCCCTCAGACATCAAATTATATGTTTTAATAGCTGACTCGATATCCGTTTTGTGAATTCCAACGGCCACACGCATTAACATTTGCTGCGGTCTTTCAGCAATAATGCCGTTCAGTTTCATGAGGTAAGAGCGCGTAAGAGTCTTGAAACCAAAATAATCGTAACGGAAATCCCTATCATAAATAATACTTGAATCAAGTGTATCCTTATTGTCCATAACTATACGGTATACATCATCGGCAATTAAAGATGCATTTTGATTCGTCTTAGGGTCTACATATCTATGTAAATCCTCTATCACTTCCGAAAACGTCTTCTTCGTTTCCTTGTGAAGGTTAGATACTGCGATTCTCGATGCAAGCAGGGCATAGTCTGGGTGGTCGATTGTCTTAGCCGCCGCAACTTCTGCCGCAAGATTGTCTAAATCTGTGGTAGATACACCATCATAAATTCCTTCAATCACTTTCATAGCGACCGCTTCCGGCGATACTAATGGGTCAAGACCATAGCACATTTTTATGATTCTTGCTGTGATTTTATCAAACTTAACAGCCTCTTTCCTGGTGTCTCTTTTTACTACATACATTTCTACGCGCTTTTTATAGTTGGTAATTATTAGGTTTATTTTTAAATGGTTTTTAAAACTCTTCTTCTGTACTAAATTTGTGTTGGTCGCCGCCCGATAGTACGCCAGACTTTTGGTATTCCCCCACCCTTTTTTCAAAGAAATTTGATTTTCCTTGGAGAGAAATCATTTCCATGAAATCAAACGGATTTGAAACATTGAAGATCTTTTCGTTTCCTAATTCAGTCAACAAGCGATCAGCTACGAATTCAATATACTGAGACATCAAATCGCTATTCATTCCTATCAACTTAACTGGAAGCGCGTCTAAAATAAATTCTTTCTCAATCTCTACTGCTTCTTGAATGATATCAAGCACTTGCTCTTTCGACATCTTGTTTACCACGTGATTATTGTAAAGTAAACAAGCAAAATCGCAATGCAAACCTTCATCACGCGAAATCAATTCATTTGAGAAGGCCAATCCTGGCATTAATCCTCTCTTCTTGAGCCAGAAAATAGAGCAAAACGACCCTGAGAAAAAGATTCCTTCCACTGCAGCAAATGCTACCAAGCGCTCAGCAAAAGAACCTTTATCGATCCAGCGCAATGCCCAATCCGCCTTTTTACGAACACAATCTAACGTATCGATTGCATTAAATAAGTGGTTTTTATCTTTCGTGTCTTTGATGTAAGTGTCTATTAACAAAGAATATGTTTCAGAATGAATATTCTCCATTGTTATCTGAAATCCATAAAAGAACTTTGCTTCGGTATACTGTACTTCCGATAAGAAATTCTCTGCAAGATTTTCATTTACGATACCATCCGAAGCCGCAAAGAAAGCAAGAACGTGTTTAACAAAATGACGCTCATCATCGTTCAATTTATTTTCCCAATCAATTAAATCGGGAGAAAGGTCAATTTCTTCTGCTGTCCAGAAACTCGCTTCTGCTCTTTTGTAATAACTCCATATGTCATCATGCTGAATTGGAAATAAAACGAATCTATTTTTATTCTCTTCCAAAATCGGTTCTACGCTTGCCATTTTTTTATTTTTAGTTATGTCAATACATTTTTAGCACAAGCTTTTTGCTTATGTTTTCTATTTCGTAAAGCTTTTGTTTCCTCGTTGGATGAAATTTGTCTTAAAAGCCTAAATCATTTTCCTTACTTGAGGCTCACAAATTTTGTCAAAAAACTTTCCTTACGCAATTAAAGAAATTCACAATTACTTAATGTTATTAACACGAGCAATCGCTAGCCCACTGAATTCAAACGAATACAACCTTTTCAACACGAATAGGAAAGATATTCACAGAATCTTTACGCATATTTGTCGATAATTTCTGCAGCTTCGTCAATCAACTGAAATAAAAGTAGTTTAGATTATCTTTTTATAAAATTAGCGAGAAAGAGGGCCGCAGTCAAGGTTATTTTTTTCTTATTTTAAACATCTCAATGTGGAAACTTTATATTTATGAACACTACCAGGGAAAAGGTTAGGAGAACAATAAAAAAATGGCTCAAAGACTCCTCTCACATTTTATTTCCTGCACAATGTTTGCTGTGCGAAGAAGAGCTTCCAAGCAACAATTTAATTTGCTCATTTTGCGAACCAGGGCTATTGCTTACGTATTATGAAAAATACAACGAACCAACAGCACTTGATCAGCTTTTTTGGGGAAGAGTGAAAATAAAAACAACTTATGCCCTGCTGTTTTATGAAGAAGGATCCTCCACTCAACTTGCACTGCATCAATTGAAATATCGCAATAGACCAGAAATAGGTGTATTTTTTGGGGAAAAAATTGCAGAACGATGGGGAGCAAAACTTATGGAGCAGAAAATAGATCTTCTCTTGCCCGTGCCTTTACATTCAAAGAAGAAGTTTCTTCGCGGATACAATCAAAGTGCTTTAATTGCTGAAGGCATAAACAAACTCATAAATATCCCCATTGGGGAAAACCTAGCAGGAAAAATTAAAGAAAAAGGAAGTCAAACCAGGCATGGGCGTTTTTCAAGATGGGATAATGTTTCAGGTAACTTTAAAATATCAAATAAAATAAAAGTATATCAACATATTGCAATCGTGGATGATGTTATTACGACAGGTTCAACATTAGAGGCACTCATTAAGGCGCTTCGAAATATTCATCCAGCAGTTCAAATAAGTATAATTAGCTTAGCGGTCACAAAATGAATGGTATTGGTCGGTTTTTGGTTGTTGGAGGCGGAGTAGCTGGGATTGCTGTTTCGAAACACCTCATTGATCAAGGACAAAAAGTTACCTTGATTGATCAAAACCACAAAAAAAGCTCCACTGTGGCTGTGGGAATGCTCAATCCAATCGTTTTTCGTCGCATGACAAAATCTTGGCGAGTGGATGACTTTTTACCCTACTGTGAGTCTTTCTATGGCTTTTTTGAAAATACTGCTAAGCAACAATTATTCTTTCCTATTACAATTCGCCGTTTTTTTTCATCAGAACAAGAACGACAATTCTGGTTGGAGAAACAAGAACGGTTTGATTTTAAAAAATACCTAAATGTTATTTTAGCTGAAGACATTGACTATAAACGGGCGAACAATCCATTTGGATCCGGGCGTTTAAATGGCGCAGCTTATGTTCAAACAATACCGTTTGTAGATGCCGGGCTCAACTGGGTGAATGAAAATGGCAGAGTCATACAAGAACACTTTGATTTTATTCAATTCGATCCTTTCCAACGTCAATATAAAGAAACTGCATACGACGGAGTTATCTTTTGTGAAGGCGTCGGTGTAACTAACAATCCCTACTTCAGAAAACTTCCTGTAGAATATACAAAAGGTGAAACCATCACAGTTTTAGCAAAGGAATTAAAAATCAGCGATTCATACAATCGAAAATGTTTTATTTTACCTCAAGGAAATGATACTTATCGTGTTGGGGCAACCTATGTTTATGGCACCCTTAACGATACAGTAACTCTTGAAGGCAGAATAGAATTAGAAGAAAAATTTCAAGCTGTAACAAACACAAGCTATACCGTCATTGATCAGCACGCAGGTATTCGACCAACAACTCCCGATCGAAGGCCAATTATAGGTGAACACCCAGAATTTGAAGGGTTGTTCATTTTTAATGGATTAGGTACAAAAGGATATATGATTGCCCCATTATTAGCAAAAGAGTTTGTTAACCAAATTGTAAATAATCATCCCTTCGACGCCGAAACAAATCTTTCTCGATTTAAAATTCTTTAAGTTCCTTGACAAGAGGGCTGAAGTTTCTTAATTTTGTATAAATAACATAATCAAATTAACATGTATCCACCAGAACTAGTAAAACCAATGAAAGACGATCTTACCAACGTTGGTTTCCATCAATTGACAACACCAACAGAAGTAGATCAACTTATCGAGGGGACTAAAGGAAGCTTGCTTTTGGTTGTTAACTCTGTTTGCGGATGTGCCGCGGGAAATATGCGTCCAGGCGTTAAACTATCCCTTGATAACGATAAGGCTCCTATCACATTGGGAACTGTTTTTGCGGGAGTAGATGGTGAAGCGACAGCGCAAGCGAGAAAGTATTTTCTACCTTACCCCCCATCTTCGCCTTCAGTTGCGCTTTTCAAGGATGGCAAATTGGTTCATTTCTTAGAAAGACACCACATTGAAGGAGGAACGGCAAAAATGATTGCTGAAAATCTTACAGAGGCTTACAACGAATTTTGTTAAACTCTGAAAAGCATCCATAAGGGTGCTTTTTTTATGGCTTACCACCCCGCAATAACGATACGTGTCCAACATACTCTTTGATTTCATCAGAGTATGATTTACGCACATTTAATTTCCATGTATAAACCCCATCTTGGCATTTCTTTCCAAGATAACTGCCGTTCCAAGCTTCAATCATTTCACTTGATTCAAAAATCAATTCGCCCCAACGATTGAAAATCATAAAGCTATAATCATCCGCGAGATAACCGCCACTAATTACGGGAAAAAAGGAATTATTATAGCCGTCACCATCTGGCGTAAAAGCATTCGGTACATAGACAATTAACTCCGGCAACATTGTAATTGTCCTCGAAGTTGAATCAATGCAGCCATATTGCGAAACCGCATAGAGTATAACACTGTAATTAGTTGTTTCAAAATCACTGCCTCCCGAAAATTCATGGTAAACATTTACGGTGGAATCATAATATGAAACATCGCTATAATACCAATAGTAGGTGTTCGCTCCGGTTGAAGTATTAATAAAGCCAACACCTGGCTCTACATTACTAATTTCATATTCGTCGGCATAAAAAGAAGCCACAGGATTTGGTTCAATACAAACAAAATTAGCTGCAAACGCTGATCCCATGCATCCTTCTGCGCTTAGCACAGTCAGCTGAACGGTATAACAACCAACACTATCAAAAGAAACCACAAATGGATCACAGTTTGTTATGTTCTGCCCATCAGAAAATGTCCAAGAACAATACTGCCAACCTCCCTGAACAGGGCTTATAAGCACATTAGAACCTATACATCCTGCTCCGGGTTCTGGCAATACTGGTTGTGGAGATGGATTTGCATTAAGTATTATCTCATTTGTTGCTGTACATCCATTAACATCTGTAACCGTCACTGTATATGTTCCTTCTGAAAGACCAGTAGCCAGTGATGTTAGTTGGGCGGGATTAGTGTTCCATGCGAACGAATAACCAGGTGTTCCTCCACCCGCATTGGCGTCTACCACACCATCTGAAGCATAATCACAACTTACCGCTGCGCCGAAATAAAAGGAAATAATCGTTGGAGAAACAGTTAATAACGAGGGTTCAAGCACATCAACAGAATCAATAAAAATACAGCCGTTTAAATCTGTAGCTATCATATAATATTCCCCGCCTGAAAGATTGTTTACATTCTGCCCATTTCCAACATTGTTGCCGGATTGATCTACCCATGCGTAAATATAATCAGGCACGCTTCCCTCAACAAAACCATTTAAAGAGCCGTCAGAAGCGCCAAAGCAACTCACGTTTTGTCCGTTGTAATTGGAG